>CAVJDC010000086.1:0-7634 GCA_963648085.1 Anaerovoracaceae bacterium | reverse complement strand
GCGAGCTGAAGGATCACTATACCTCACTAGCGTCACATTTCCTTTGGCCCTCACTCCTTTTAGTGCAGGCATACAGTCATCATCCGACTCCACCGCAGTAAGTGCAGGTCTTGGCGCAGCCAGCGTGTGTCCAAATCCCTTTGCAAATCCATATCCGTCACCTGTACTTCCAGTTTTAAGTCCTGCCCTTCCGCCACAAGCAATTATCACATTTTCTGCAAATATCTGGACGCCTGACTCAAGCATAATCTTGAAATTTCCATCCCCTGCACGGACAATAGAGGCAGCTCTGTCAGACAGCATAAATTTGCATCCCCTTCGCAATGCCTCAGAATATAATACATTTACGACAGACGATGCCCTCTCCGAATAAGGATAACACCGTCCTTGCTCATCTGTTCTTGCCATTATTCCAATTGATCTGAAAAAATCAAGCGTATCACCGACTCCCCACTTCTCTAAGGCAGATCTTACAAAACCATCCAATGGCATATTATAGTCATCCTCGCATGCCGATACATTCGTAAAATTGCATTTTCCATTTCCAGTAGCTGCCAGTTTGCGTCCTACCCTGTCATTTCCGTCAGCCACAAGGACATCTGCCATGTATTCAGTCGCTTCCGCAGTGTTTTTTTTATCCGATGATGCAGATATCGCAGCAGCAAGACCTGCTGCTCCTGCTCCTGCGATAAAAGTTTTTACATAAAATATATTTTTTGTCATTTTTGTTCTCCAAGGTGCAGACTTTCCACTTTATTCTCCAAGGCACAATCTTTCTGCTTTATTCTCCAAGGCGCAGACTTTCAGCAATTTCGGCAATCTTCTCAAGTCTGTGATTCATTCCGCCCTTGCTAATCGGCGGATCCATCGCCTCCGCAAGCTCCTTTATAGAGGCATATGGATTCTCAAGGCGCATCGACGCCACCACTCTCAGCTTTTCAGGAAGATTATCAATCCCGATAAATTTGTCGATCGTCTGGATATTTTCTATATGCTTCCTTGCCGCATTTACTGACTTGTCAAGGTTTGCACTTTCACAATTCACGATGCGATTCACCTTATTTCTCATATCGCGCAATACACGTATATTTTCAAATTCCATAAGCTGGCTGTGTGCCCCCGTGAGACGCAAAATATCAGCTATCAACTCACCTTCCTTGACATATACGACAAACTGATCTCTGCGTTTCATGGATTTTGCAGAAATTTTGAGACTTCCTAGCAGCTTCAGCACATCCTCTGCAATGAAATTGTCTTTGCATACAATCTCAAAATGATAACCCTTTTCAGGATTATTTATCGAGCCGCTCGCCATAAAAATTCCACGCAAATATGCACGCTTGCAGCATTTTTTCTTTATTATCTCTTGAGGAATTCCATCGACAAAAACATTATTTCCTTCCTTTATGGTAAGGAGTCCTATTTCCCTGAGCATTCTCTCGCCCATGATGTCCTCATCTAGGGTGATTCTATATGTTTTCCCCTTTCTGAAAGCCATCTCGGCGGTGACATCAAGACTCGTCGTCGTATCAAAATATGATTGAATAGCTGCCTTAAAATGCCTTGCAATAGACGGATCCTCGGATGTAATAAAAACATTCATCCTTCCTCCGCCTTTCAGCCTGATAGAGCCATTCATTCTTACAAAGCCTGCAATTTCGGCAAGTGTACAGCATTTCTTACCTTGCTCGAGCTTTGACAATTCCTTTTTTGTTTCAGATGAAAATGACATTTTCCACTTCCACCTCACTGACTTATTTCGAGCAAACTGGCAATAATATTCGCCAAATGGTCCTCGTCATGTCTTATTTTTCCATCACAGACCTTCACAAAATCTCCTGATATAATTTCTATCTTTGTATCATTCAAAAGCATTTTGTCATTGTCATCAGGACACATCTGGTGACCACCCTCTGCAAAATACGGGGCCAGAACCTCTGCAGTACATCTTTTCGAATTTGCTATCACATAATCAATGACATTATTTCCCAGATAACGTGATATCTCAGCGATGCAATCAGAAACCGTAAACCCATCCGTTTCTCCTGGCTGTGTCATTACGTTGCATATGAAAACCTTGAGTGCCTCAGACGAAGCAATCTCTGCGCTTATTCCCCCGACGAGAAGATTTGGTATAATGCTAGTATATAGACTTCCCGGTCCAAGAACTATCATATCAGCCTTCCTTATAGCCACCAGTGCTGAGTCATTTGCATAAGTATCTGGCGGATCAAGATAAACTTTTTTTATAAAGCTAGCTGATTCTGTCACCTTTTGAGGAATACTCGATTCTCCGCGCACAGTTTCGCCATTTCTTAGCTCGGCACAAAGCGTGACATCTGATAAAGTTACAGGCACTACCTTTCCTTCTATTCTAAGAAGTTCGTGAAGCTTCTCTACTGCCTTCTCAAAATCTCCATATATTTCCGTCATCGCAGCGATGAACAGATTCCCCATATTCTGTCCTTCCAGCCTTCCGCTATCAAATCTGTGCTGAAGAAGCTGCTCCATTACAGTTTCCTCATCAGCCAGCGCAAGTATGCAATTTCTGACATCTCCTGGAGGAAGAATTCCATAATCATCTCTAAGCATCCCAGAACCGCCGCCGTCGTCGGCGACAGTCACTATAGCCGTGATATCAACCGGCTTTTTTTTCAAACCCTTAAGCAATACAGAAAGACCTGTGCCGCCCCCTATGACAACCACATGAGGCTTCACACTCAATCTTGTGTAACTATTGTAGCCCATGTCAGCTCCTTTATTTGCGTTTTTGAATGTCTCTGTGAACGGTTGATACATGCCGTCCATTAGACTCAAATATCTTTGAAAATTCATTTGCCATAGCCACAGATCTGTGCTGTCCCCCTGTGCATCCAAAAGCGATTACAAGAGTTCTCTTGCCTTGCTTTACATAATAAGGTATCAAACTAAGTATCAGCTCAGAGGTTTTTTTCACAAAAGCTTTAGTCTCAGGATATTTCATCACATATTCACGGATTTTTCGATTATTACCCGTAAGCGGGCGCAGACTCTGCACATAATATGGATTCGGTATAAATCTCGCATCAAAAACAATATCTGCATCCATCGCCATTCCATACTTATATCCAAATGACTGGACCACGATTGAAAATACACCATCATCATCAGTCGAAGTAAGAAGCTTTTGCAAGAGATCTTGAAAAACTGCCGATTTCATTCCTGTAGTGTTCAGCAGGAAATCAGCATTTTCTCTTATGACACTCATCTGTCGCTGTTCCATGCGGATAGCTTCGATATTTGTGCCAGCTTCCTTAGCGAGAGGATGTATTCTTCTCGTCTCCTTATATCTTCTTATGAGAGTCTCCTCTGTCGCCTCCAAGAAAAGAACCTTGACATTCATCTCTTTATTTCTTATATCTTCAAGAACACGCACAAAATCCCCAAAGAACTCGCGTCCCCTTATATCCATTACAAAAGCTGCCTTTTCCAAGCTTATTTTCTTTTCTTCCTCGAGATTAAGAAACGACTCTAGCAATGCCGGCGGCATATTGTCGATGCAATAATAACCCATATCCTCAAGGTGCCTTATCGCCGTACTTTTTCCTGCACCCGAAAGACCAGTCACAATCAAAGTTTCCATACTCTGTCCGCACCTCCTCTTTAACTTATTTGCTCTTTAACTTATTTGCTCTTTAACTTATCTATTCTTTCGCTTTTATTCTATCGTCTGCCATGTACCCACAGCATTTATTTCACTAGCTGCCTTTTATCTGCAGCACTTATTTCAGTACCTGCCCTGCATCCGCTCGATACATTTCACTAGCTGTCATGCCTCCGCTCGATACACTTTGCTCTATTTCAGACGCTAGCAACATCCTTTTCGTCGATTACCGAGCAGCTGCAGCATTTATTTCACTACTCGCCTTGCATCTGCAGCACTTATTTCACCATATAGCATACTCCGGCAACTGAATTCACGCATATCACAGATTTATAACTCTTTCCATCGACAATCCAGCATCCTTTACCCTATTTAGAGCATTTTCGCATGTCCCTACACGTGCTGAAACATGTGCATCACTGCCTATTATAAATTTCACATCTGATTTTGCTGCCAAAACAATTTCCTCAGTTGTAAGCTGCCTGTGCCTGTTGCTTATCTCCATCAAAGTCCCAGTTTCCTCACAAACTGCAATGACCTCTTCCATAAAGACAGCACCCTTATCACCTGGGTGAGTTAGCGTGCGCAAATTATTATTTCTCACAGAATTTACAACCATATCTGTATTTTTTCTCTTCAACGAATCAGAATACTTTCCTCTTTTTGCAGAGATAAGATTCCTCGCATGAAGAATAAGCGATGCAAATGGATTCCTTCCGAGAGTGCCAAAATGATATCCAGCAATCACAAAGTCGTAAAGTTCAAATTCCTCCGGCTTCACATCAAGCTGCCCCGAAGGATTTATAATATTTGCCTCAACTGACATATATATTTCTATATCATCATATTTTTTGTTCAGCTCGTCAATCTCAGCACGCATCCTCGGAATATCCCTACGCCTAAAGCCATATCCAAAATGCCCAGGACCGTGATCAGTGATCGCAATCGAGCTAAGTCCTCTGCGGCGTGCTTCAAGCACATTTTCTTCTATTGTACCCTTTCCATGCGAATAAACCGTATGCGTATGCCAATCAAACCTTAGTGAAATCTCATTGCCAGCTCCGCAAGCTTCGTCCGCTTCGCAAGCTTCATCAGCCCTGTCAGTCAACTCCGCCTCGCAAGCTTCATCAGCTCCGAAAGCCTCACCAGCTCCGCAAGCTTCATCAGCCCTGTCAGTCAACTCCGCCTCGCAAACTTCATCAGCCCTGTCAGTCAACTCCGCCTCGCAAACTTCATCAGCCCTGTCAGTCAACTCCGCCTCGCAAACTTCATCAGCCCTGTCAGTCAACTCCGCCTCGCAAACTTCATCAGCCCTGTCAGTCAACTCCGCCTCGCAAACTTCATCAGCCCTGTCAGTCAACTCCGCTTCGCAAACTTCGCATTTGCCCACAATCCGTCTTTTGTTCATAATTTCAACCCTCAAAGCCGACTAGTCCTCTGACGGCTCACCTATTATCCTTACCTCAGGCTCAAGCATCACACCAGTCTTCGCCTTTACAGTCATCTGCACAAGCTTTATAAGATCAAGAACATCCTGCGCAGTTGCATCACCCTCATTTACGATAAATCCAGTATGCTTTAACGAAACCCTAGCTCCGCCAGTCCCAAGGCCCTTACAGCCCGAATCCTCGATAAGCTTCCCCGCAAAATGCCCCTCTGGTCTCTTGAAAGTACTGCCCGCACTAGGCATTTCAAGTGGCTGCTTGTCACGTCTCTTCTGAGCTAGCTCATTCATCCTGGCTAAAATCTCGTCTCTATTACCTGGCTGCAGCTCAAATGTACATGAAACTACGATTCCGCCATTCTTTGCAAATGCACTCTTTCTATATCCGAGCTCTAGCTCATCCTTATCAAATATCTTTAATTTTCCATCAGGAAGCACCACCTCACATGAGGCAGCAATATGACTCATTTCACCACCATATGCACCTGCATTCATAAAGATAGCACCACCCGCACTACCTGGAATCCCTGCAGCAAATTCCATGCCCGTAAGGCCCGCTTCTGCAGCCTTAGCAGCGATCGCTGAAAGAAGAGCTCCAGCCTGCGCATAAACTTTTGTTCCATCAACCCTTATATCAGAAATATTCTTTCCCAAATTTATGACAACACCTCTGATTCCTCCGTCAAGGACAAGCATATTTGAGCCGTTGCCATTCACCATTATAGGAACATTCTTTTCTCTGAGAAATTTCACTATCTCAGCAATCTCCCCGCTTGAAGCCGGCTGCACAAAAATATCTGCCGGCCCCCCGATTTTAAAGGTTGTATGCTCCTTCATGGATTCGTTTTTCTTCACACGTCCTTGATGTCCAGTAATTTCATCAAGTACTTTGTATATATTTTCTATATCCATTAAAACCTCTATTTTCCATTATCCTTATCACTTTTTTTTATTTTTACACTGTCATGCTTTTTTATCTGCATACTGTCTATCTTGGTTCCATCACTAAGTCTATGCAGCACGAAACATGCATTTTCAAAAGTAGCATACGAGTTTGGAGTTCCTTTCTTTGGTATCGACGTTGAGCCTGGATTGACATGATAAAAATCTCCCCTGTCTTCAAGCTTACAAACGTGTGTATGACCACACAGCATAACATCAAATTCCACAAAAGGAGGCGGCATCATAGGAGAATAGCCATGTCCATGAGTTGCAAAGAATTTAAATCCGTCAGCATCAATACACTCATATGAGTTCATAATAGGAAATTCTAGAACCATTTGGTCAACCTCAGAATCACAATTTCCCCTTACACAAATAATCTTATCCTTCATAGAATTCAATATTTCCATCGTTCTCTTTGTATCATAATCATCTGGCAGACTATTTCGCGGTCCGTGATATAGGCAATCGCCAAGAAGTACAAGCTTATCAGCCTTCTCACGGGCGAAAGCTTGTGCGAGAAGCTCACAATGCTTAGCCGAACCGTGTATGTCAGATGCAATTAGTAACTTCATAATTTAAATTCCTCCTTGTGCCTTTCCTCACAACATTTATCCTATGCAGCTTTGCTCCAAAAGACTTTCCACGACCAGCAGCAGAAATTCAGCCTCACTCTCAGACAATTCTTTTTCTGCTATCAGCCTCATATGCTCCCCCTCATCGATATCTAGTGCAGGAAGAGGATATCCCGCTTTAAGGAGCAGAAAAGACATCACTGCATAAGCAGTTTCCGCATTGCGGCTTTGAAATGGCCATATCTGCATAATTCTGTCATGCGCATAGATAGCATTTGTTATTTCATTTTCCCCATGAAATTCATTCATGATTTCCAAAGCAAAATCTTCCATCAACGCCTTGACATTGTCAACCCTCGGCGTAGAATATCCAGTGGTGCGAAGCGGAACATTCTTCGCTCTGTAGCCGTTAAAAATCTGCCCTGTCAAGGTTTCATTCATGTAAATAATATATCTTTCATTTAGATAAAAATCAAAATCAATCATGTGCAAAAACTCTGTGTACAATGTCTTACACGCTTTGAGAAATCTGTATACCTCATAATCTATCTGCACATTGATTTCGTCTTTATTCATCAAATGAGCGACGTCACTCCTATCAAGTCCCGTACCGGCAATCTTCATCATTGAGCAAATCCAGAGAAATAGATTCTCGTCCCTCATCCTCAGAGCTTGCTCTCCCTCAACATCAGAAATTTGTGCCGTTGCAATTTTTAGAGACTTAAGAGCTTCTTCTATCCTATTCTGAAGATATTCCCTTCTTTCTTCTCTAGCCGTAGGACCTCTGAAGCCGCGTTCAGCACGCACAGGATTGTCGCCCATCTCCTTATGTTTCCACATATAGCAGCCTCCCCTCGCAAATCACCCACATCTCACATCCTCAAAATCACAGCTTATACACATTTTATCGACAATTGCAGCCATGAACACTTGTAAACCGTCATTTTGTTTTACACCATTCGGCTTCATACTGCATTGACACTCCCCATGCCTAAAGGCAGAGGATTCTTGCTGCCTGCCAAACATATTG
>CAVJDC010000085.1:0-7793 GCA_963648085.1 Anaerovoracaceae bacterium | reverse complement strand
GCTCCAGTATGCTTTTTTCCTGTCAGCAACCGGCGCAGCTTCAGCTCCACTGACGCTGCGCCGGCTCTTTTCACCATTATTTAGTTATGATCCTACCGCCTTTAGCTATAATTTACCGCTGCTTCAGCTTTTCGTTGATGAAATAATCGATATCGCCGTCCATCACACGGCTGACATCGCTGACCTCGGCATTTGTGCGGTGGTCCTTGACCATAGTATATGGCTGAAATACATAGGATCTGATCTGATTTCCCCATGTGATCTGACCATAATCACCTCTCAGCTCCTCGATACGCTCTTTGTTTTCGCGTTCCTTAAGTTCGATGAGCCTTGCAGTCAGAATCTTCATTGCCATATCTTTATTTTGATGCTGAGATCTTTCATTTTGACACGAAACCACGATATTAGTCGGAATATGCGTGATTCGAACTGCGGAATCTGTAGTATTTACATGCTGTCCACCCGCACCGCTAGAGCGGTAAGTGTCGATTCGAATATCCTCAGGTGCAATTTCTATAGACACGCTGTCATCAATCTCAGGCGATACATCAAGCGATGCAAATGACGTATGGCGCCTTGCATTTGAGTCAAATGGTGAGATACGCACAAGTCTGTGTACACCGCGTTCATTTTTTAGATATCCGTAGGCATTTTCACCTTCTATCATGAGCGTGGCATTTTTTATGCCATTTTCATCATCCCTCTGAAGATCCAGCGTCTTCACACGATAACCCTTGCGCTCTGCCCATCTTGTATACATACGCCAGAGCATGCCTGCCCAGTCCTGAGCATCTACGCCGCCAGAGCCCGCATGTATCGAGATAATGGCATTGTTTGCATCATACTCTCCGCTGAGAAGAGTCTGAAGCCTAAGCGTCTCTATATCATTTTTGAGAAGACCATAGCTTTCAATAACCTCTGCAGCAGTATCTTCATCTTCTTCCTCTTCAGCCATCTCGATCATAGTTTCTATGTCTGAAAAATCGCTTTCAAGCTTGTCATAATCTTCAAGCTTACGTTCTACAGCTTTCTTTGATTTCATCAGTTTTTGGGCATAATCTGGATCATCCCAGATTCCCTCTTCCTGAAGTTCTCTATTGTATCTGTCTGATTTTGCCTTTAGTCCAGCGACGTCAAAGGGACTCACCCAGTTCTTTAAGGCTATTTCGTGTCGAAGGCATCTCGTACTTTATCTGATCGAGCTGCAGCATACCACTCACTTCCTTTCGATATATTATTTTATATTTCTTTTTACTTTCGTAAGATTTTATCGTCTAACTTTTCTGCCAGTCATCCGCGCCATTTCATTTCATCGGCTGCCTGCGATTTCTGCCAGTCATCCGCGCCATTTCATTTCAGTGGCTGCCTGCGTTTTCTGCCAGTCTTCTGCGCTTTCTATTCGTTCCTTCCGCAGCAGTTCTTGTACTTCTTTCCTGAACCACATGGGCAAGGCTCATTTCTGCCGATCTTCGGAGCGTCACGCTTGATAGGCTCTGGTTTCGAATCACCACTAGTTGCAGTCGGCTTCGCAGCCTCCGCAGGCATCTGACCCGACTTAGCTGCTGCAGCGATCGCTGCCTTTGCTCTGTTTACACTGAGGATTGATGCTGCCTCTTCCTTTTCTGCATTTTGCGCTTCCATCACCTGCTTACGCTGTGCAGTAGTCTGAACAGTTACGCTGTAGCAATATCTTACGGCATCCTCCTTGATAGTCTGAATCATTTCCTCAAACATATCAAAGCCTTCCTGCGCATAAGCTGCTGCAGGATCCTGATGTCCTATACCTCTAAGACCGATACCAGTTTTTAGCTGATCCATCGCATCGATGTGATCCATCCATTTATTGTCGACAACTCTTATGAGAATCATGCGCTCAAGGTCTCTCATACGGTCAGTTCCGATTTCCTCTTCCTTAGCCTGATAGCCCTCTTCGATAATTCTGCCGACATCCTCTCTAAGCTGCTTAGCATCAATCTGTGGATTTTCGCCGTAGTCAGGAAGCTTAAATCCGCTCCAAAGACGCTGGAGCGTACTTTCGAGATTCTCAAGGTTCCATTCTTCGGAGAATTTTGATTCTGCAGTACATTTCTCTACAGCAGCATCTGCAAACTCATTGAACATTCCAAGAATATGGCTCCTGAGATCCTCACCATCAAGTACACGTCTTCTTTCGGAGTAAATGATTTCTCTTTGCTTGTTCATGACATTGTCATACTGGAGGACATATTTTCTTGAGTTGAAATTTCTTCCCTCAACCTTCTTTTGTGCATTTTCTATAGCCTTCGTAAGTGTGCCCGACTTAATCGCCTGATTTTCAGAAGGTGACAGACGCTGGAGTATAGTCTGCATTCTGTCGCCGCCAAAGAGTCTCATAAGCTCGTCATCCATTGCTACATAAAATCTTGTAGAACCTGGATCACCCTGTCTGCCGGCACGGCCTCTTAGCTGATTGTCGATACGTCTCGATTCATGACGCTCAGTACCGATGATATGCAGACCGCCAAGCTCGATGACCTTATCATGCTCTTCCTTACGCTCTGATTTAAAACGCTCATAAAGCTCATCATAGACAGCTCTTGCCGCAAGAAGCTCAGGATCCTCAAGAGGAATCTTGCTTGAGGCATAAGAAATAGTTTCCTCGTCATACTCAAGCTTACGCATTTCCTTCTTTGCTTCAAATTCTGGATTTCCGCCAAGTATGATATCTGTACCTCTGCCGGCCATATTTGTAGCAATAGTAACCATTCCGAGACGTCCTGCCTGTGCAACTATCTCAGCCTCACGCGCATGATGCTTTGCATTGAGTACATTGTGCTTTACACCTCTCTTGCGGAGCATGTCACTAAGAAGCTCTGATTTTTCTATCGAAATAGTACCTACCAGAATAGGCTTTCCTGTCTCATGAACTCTGACTACTTCATCAACAATCGCATCGAACTTGCCCTTTTCTGTAGCATAGACATTGTCCTCAGCATCTACTCTGAGAATTTCCTTATTTGTAGGGATAACGACAACGTCCATATTATAAATATCGCGGAATTCGTCCTCTTCAGTCTTTGCTGTACCAGTCATACCGGCAAGTTTATTGAACATTCTGAAATAATTCTGAAGAGTGATAGTAGCAAGAGTCTTTGATTCATTCCTTACATCAAGACCTTCCTTTGCCTCGATTGCCTGATGCAGACCGTTGCTATAACGCCTTCCGTACATGATACGTCCTGTAAATTCGTCAACAATGAGAATCTCACCATCCGAAACTACATAGTCTACATCACGCTTCATGAGATTATTTGCACGAAGAGCCTGCATGACATGGTGGTTTGTCTCCATATTTTCTGGATCAGAGAAATTTTCAAGATCAAAATATGCTTCGCATTTTTCCACACCCTGCTCCGTAAGAGAGATCGTGCGATCCTTCTCGTCCATTGTGAAATCCTCGTCAAGCCTAAAGGTTCTCACAAAACGATCAGCATCGATATAAAGCTCTGAAGAGCCCTGACCCATACCTGAGATAACAAGAGGGGTCCTGGCTTCATCGATAAGGATACTGTCGACCTCATCGACGATCGCATAATTCAGCTCTCTTTGAACCATATTTTCCTTGTAGCTTACCATATTGTCTCTTAGGTAGTCGAAGCCGAATTCATTATTCGTACCATAAGTAATATCAGCAAGATAAGCCTCTCTTCTGTCTTCTGCCTTTACACTATGGAAAACGCCGCCTACTGTGAGTCCGAGGAATGTATAAACCTTCCCCATCCATTCCATATCTCGCTTTGCGAGGTAGTCATTTACTGTAACAATATGAACGCCTTTACCCTCAAGTGCATTCAGGTATGCCGGCAGTGTCGCTACGAGTGTCTTACCTTCACCAGTCTTCATCTCAGCTATTCTGCCCTGATGAAGGACTATTCCGCCGATAATCTGCACACGGAAGTGTTTCATGCCGAGCACTCTATATGCAGCCTCACGGCAGACAGCAAATGCCTCAGGAAGAAGGCTGTCTAACGACTCGCCCTTATTTTGGCATCTGTCCTGAAATTCCTTTGTCTTTGCTCTCAGCTCATCGTCCGAAAGCTTTTGCATAGCCTCGTCATAGGCTATTACCTTATCAGCAATCTTTTCAAGCTTTCTCACTTCTTTTTTATTCAGACCACCGATTATCAAATCAGCAAAACCCATATCCAATATTTTCCTTTCGCAATAAATTATTTTATCTTCTATTTTATTTTTATCTTCGAACTGCTCTGTCACCGAGCCATTTCATCAGCTCTCTCGTCGAATCTCTCGCCGGATCTTTCGTCAGCTCTCTCACTCGACAAGCAGATATATCACTTGTTATCTACAAATGCATGATAGATAGCATCAATAGCAGTTTCAAATTGGCTATTTTCAACGCCTACGATGATATTCATCTCACTTGAGCCCTGGTCGATCATCCTTACATTTACCTTAGCATCATTTAAGGCTGTAAATAATGTAGCTGATACACCAAGTCTCCTGCTCATGCCAAGACCGACTGTCGCAACAAGCGAAATATCCTCATAAATGTCAAGTGTATCCGGCTTGAGACGCTTTTCGATGTCCTCAAGCAGATCCTGCATCTTTCCTTCAAGCTGTTTGTTTGAAATCACTACGCACACAGTATCAATTCCGCTTGGCAGATGCTCAAATGAAATTTCATTATTTTCAAGAATCGTAAGCAGTCTCTTTACAAATCCAATTTCTGAATTCATCATATTCTTGTAAATGGCAATTACCGTAAAGTCCTTTCTGCCTGCGATGCCTGTGATAATATTTTGGCTGTCGCCAGGTGTGTCAGAAATAATAGTTCCTGGATTTTCAGGTTCGTTTGTATTTCTGATGTTAATAGGAATATTTACTTCCCTTACAGGAAATACTGCATCCTCGTGAAGCACGCTTGCACCCATATATGAAAGTTCTCTGAGTTCCTTATATGTGATTCTTTTGATAGGTTTTGGATCATCAACGATTCTTGGGTCAGCCATAAGGAATCCTGACACATCTGTCCAATTTTCGTAAACGTCAGCATCTACAGCCTTTGCAACAAGTGATCCAGTGACATCAGAGCCGCCTCTTGAGAAGGTCTTTATGCTTCCATCAGGAGCTGAACCATAGAATCCAGGAATGACAGCTCTCTCATGCTTAGCCAGCTCTGTCGAAAGTGCTTCATTTGTCTCCTTTGCAAGATATCTGCCCTTATTGTCAAATTTGATGAGCTTTGCAGCATCTACGAAATCATATCCGAGGAATGCAGCTGTAAGAATAGCATTTAGATATTCGCCTCTGCTGGCAATATAATCAGCCGACACGCCACGTCTGAGATTTGATCTTATCTCATCAAGCTCTTTTTCAATATTTACGCTGATTCCGAGATTTACTTCCATAATCTTAAATCTGTCGCAGATAACCTGAAAAATATGATCCGCAGGAAGATTGTGGTCCACCTGAGTCTTGCACAGATAAAGTAAATCTGTAATCTTGTTGTCATCCGAATAACGCTTGCCCGGAGCAGAAACTACCACATATTTTCTATCTGCATCCGCTTCGATGATATTCTTCACCTTCTGCAGCTGAAGTGCATCCGCCACCGAAGAGCCGCCAAATTTCACTACTTTAATACCCATATTTTAACCTCCTGAATAAACAGAGAATATTTTTTCTCAATTGTATTTTTCAATCTTATGTTTCTATGTTTCAACCATGTGGACTGACCTCACAACATTACATTACACTACCGTGGCTATCATGAGCTGCAGCGAATTGCCGTGAGCTGCCAGAAATTAAGCGCAAACTGCTAAGCACAAACTACATGATGTTATATTCTGCACTGCAGCACGGTCAGACCATAAACATAAGCATTATACTACAAATACGCCCTCACGGTCAATATTTCCGCATTTCGCTATACTTATTCAAATGTTCCTCAAAATCAGGTGCATTCGCAATTTCAAGCTTAGAAAAAAGCTCCTTTAAATATTTTATCACACAGCAAAGTGGATATCCACCATGCAGTTTTTGCGGAGAATCGGGAAAGCTTGCGTATGAAACACGCCACCTCCCAGTGCCCATGGGTTCGAAGAATATGGAGATTATCTAGTACCATGCTGCACTTCAAAAAACGTGAAGAGCCTAAATTTAAACGTAAAAAGAGGAACAACCAAGCAGCTGTTCCTCTTCCTGTTATTCTATATAAGTCTTGCCTGATTTAAGAGGTTCGGCTCCCTTCATCAATTCTGCACCCAATTCTGCCCGACTCATACCACATATAGCCGTAGGTTTTGCAGAAGGGTAGGTTTTGCAGAAGGAAGGTATAAATCTAACCCGTTATTTCCCATTTGTATAACGATATAGGAATGTCACTACCTGCGCTCTCGTGCACTTGCCCTCCGGTGCGAAGGTTGAAGCAGACGTGCCTGAAGTAATGCCCTTACTCACCGCCCAGCAAACTGCATCATAATAATATGCATCTGCCGACACATCGCTGAAGTTCAGATTTTGGACGTCACCTGCATTTTTATTGCCGCCTGCAGCATCACTTTCAATCTCAGGTGAGCCTGCCATTCTCCAGAGGAAAGTGACCATCTGAGCTCTGCTAACTTGAGAGAGCGGGCCAAATGTCGTATCAGTCATGCCCTTGGTGATATTTTCACTGCATGCCCAGCGAACTGCATTTTCATAATATGAGCCCACTTCAATATCAGTAAGTGGAAGTTCGTAATCCACTGTCTTTTCACCAGCTGCACGCCAGAGGAAAGCTGCTGCCTGTGCTCTGTTTGTGATTCCGTCAGGATTGAAATGTGACGCATCCGTGCCCGTTGCTATCTTGTTGTCAAAAGCCCACTGGACAGCATCGTAGAAATAATCTTCCTGCGTAACATCTACAAATGGATTTGGGTTCTCTACACTGCCACCCGAGCTTGAGCCACTGGAGTCACCCGAATATGCAGCTTCTGACATAGTCCCATCACTGCACACAGTCCCGGCATACGAGAATAGATTAGAAGATAAGAGATTAAGATTTAAAGCAGGCCGACAAGCATCATAGTAGGTGTAGTAGTTGATAATAAAGCCATTGCAGACGTAGCCGATACCGCTTACATCTGCGGCATTAAAAGAAGTACTGCCGCCCGGCGACCGCAGCCACCAGGAGCAATTGCCAAGGTAACTTTCAAAGGTATATGACTCCGCTCCCATCGCTTTCGCAAATGCACTGCTCTTGCATCTTCTCGCTTCGTCACTACAACCATAACTGCTTGCGAAGCCATACTTTGTTGCAGTATCTGTATATACTTCCGATTCAGAGAGGAGAAAAATTTTATCGTAAGTATCATTTCCTCCTTCTGTACCCATATACAGACTGTTTTTATTTACTACTGATGAAGTCTTAATCGCATTCTGCTCACTAGAAGTGAATGCACTGTCGATAAAATTCTTACTGCTGTAGTCTGTTCCGCAATTGTTTAACAAGCTTCCATATCCGTTTAGCCAGCTTCTGACAGTTGATGTTTCCCATGTTACAGAAGTATATGCTGTATTATACATTTGATAATCAATTGCCTTGTCAGCGAGAAGAAATGCTTTGCCGTCTTTTACATCCAGCACTCGCCATTTTATAGGGTCATAGCGAAAATAGTGGTATGAAGTGCTGTCTGACCAGTTGTAGTCGCTTTTACTATCTGTCGCATCACTTGCATTTATCCTGCGATACTTTGTGCCGTCTATGGTCGTGTCTCCATTTGAGTCATATGTCGCACCTTTAAGCTTTTCAT
>CAVJDC010000084.1:0-7799 GCA_963648085.1 Anaerovoracaceae bacterium | reverse complement strand
TACAAATCCTGAGATCAAGACTGTTGCTGACCTCAAGGGCAAGAATGTTTCTATAGGTGCAGGCGGTTCAGGTACTTACTTCAATGCTATCGATATTCTCGGTGCATATGATCTCACAGAAGATGACATCACTGCTACATATCAGGACTTCGGCGATTCTGCTGACGCTCTTAAGGATGGTAAGATCGATGCAGCATTCATCGTAGCAGGTGCTCCTACTACAGCTATTACAGACCTCGCAACTACTAAGGACATTTATCTCGTATCTCTTGATGAAGAGCATGTTAATAAGCTTATTGAGACTTCACCTTATTATTCAAGCTGCACTATCGCATCTGATGTATATGATCTTGATTCCGATATCACTACTGTAGGCGTAGGCGCTGTTGTTCTTGCTGCTGATTCAGTTTCTGAAGATGATATATATGCATTCTGTGCAGATATTTTCGACAATGCTGCTGACCTCGTAGACAGCCACGCAAAGTATGCTGAAGTAAGCCTTGAAGAAGGTGCTTCTATCACTACAGTTCCTTATCACCCAGGCGCTGCGAAGTACTTCTCTGAAAAAGGTTTTGACGTTACCAGCAAATAAGATATAGCTGACATCAAAGATTTTGCTTAACCAAGCCCGCGGCAGCGGAAACTGCCGCGGGATATTTTAATAATTATGGAGGTGATACAACTTGAGTATTTTCAAGAAAAAAGATGCTCCCGTTAAAGAAGTTGAACAAATTGACGGAAGTGACTTAGATGCGGTTATGAGAAAATATGACAAGGAGTCAAATACTAGACTTTGGGAAGGCATCCCAAAGGTTATTATTGAAATCTTCATGGCCTGCTTCTCTATTTATTGCATCATTATGACGCTATTTTCGACGGCATTGCCTGAGACACGTCTTTCCCTATTTTTAGGATTTATTATAATTGCTGGATTTATTGCATATCCGGCAAGCAAAAAGCATGTCCGCACAAATTATATGCCTTGGTATGATATAGTTCTCATGGTTGTCGGAGCTTCATGCTTCTTCTTTTATGCTATAAATGCCCTGACTATTATCAAGCTTTCTACGATGATAAAGCCTCTTCACGTAGTCATCGGCGTTATAGGCATACTTGTACTTGTAGAATTATGCAGAAGATGTGTAGGTATTCCTATCCTTTGTGTTGCGGGTGCGCTTGTTATATATGCATTCTATTTCCAGTTCAAATTTTCAAATACACCATATATGGCTCTCAAGAATGTTATTCTTAAGTTATTCTATTCTACAAATGGTGTAATCGGTACACCGGTAAATGTTTGCTATACATATATCATATTATTCATCATATTTGGTGCATTCCTCGAGAGAACTGGTATTGCAGACTTCTTTATCGCTTTTGCAAACCGCCTTGCCGGTTGGTCAAGCGGTGGCCCTGCAAAGGTTGCAGTTATCTCATCTGCGCTTTGCGGTATGGTTTCAGGCTCGTCTGTAGGAAATACCGTTACTACAGGCTCTGTTACTATTCCTATGATGAAAGAAACTGGATATAAACCAGAATTTGCAGGTGCTGTAGAAGCTGCTGCATCTACAGGCGGTCAGATCATGCCTCCTATCATGGGTGCTGCCGCATTCCTTATGGCTGAGTATACAGGTCTGCCTTATGCTACAGTAGCTGTCAAAGCGATTCTGCCAGCATTTCTTTACTTCTTAGGCATCTTCATAGCAGTACATCTTGAGGCAAAGAAGATGAACTTGAAAGGTATTTCTCGAGCTCAGCTTCCTAAGTGGAAATATCTCGGTCAAAATTGTTACCTTATCATTCCGCTCGTGCTTCTCGTATGGATGGTATCTACAGGTGTGAAGACGATGGCTTCTTCTGCGGCGATATCAATCATCGCAGCATTCTTTATCGGCTGGATAAACTTCTTTGTCACAGGACTTAAGGAAAAAGAGGAAGGCGAAACATTCGGAAGTGTTCTTTGGGACAGCATAAAGACAGCTCTTGTGACAGCTGCAGATGCTCTTACTGCTGGTGCTAAAGGCGGCGTTACTGTAGCAGTAGCATGTGCCATGGCCGGAATCATCGCAGGATGCATCACAGTGACAGGTCTGGCATCTACTCTTATCAATGCAATCGTTCAGCTTGCAGGAAATACTACTATAGTAGGTCTTGTACTCACAATGCTTTGCTGTATAGTACTCGGCATGGGAGTTCCTACTACTGCAAACTATTGTATCATGGCTTCCACATGCGCTCCTATCCTCATCGAGCTCGGATTCCCTACAGTGGCTGCTCATTTCTTCGTATTCTACTTTGGTATCGTTGCTGATATCACGCCTCCTGTAGCACTTGCTGCATATGCTGGTTCAGCTATTGCGAAGTCAGACCCTATGAAGACAGGTATAAATGCCACAAAGCTTGCTATCGCGGCATTTATTGTTCCATATATATTTGCTTATAGCCCTCAGATGCTATTTCTTGGTGACAATATTCATTGGTATACTGTTCTTCAGATTTCATGCACAGCAATCCTTGGACTGTTTGGTATTGCATCATCTTTAAACGGTCATCTCTGGGTAAAGATAAATCCTATATTTAGACTGCTTCTTGTAGCAGGCGGTATCGGCATGATGGTTCCTGGAACGGTTTCAGACCTTGTAGGTCTTGTAGTAATTGGTGGAGTATGCATTGTACAATATTTGCTCGGAAGAAAAAATCGTGCAGGCTCAGATACACCACTAGCGGCTTAAAAGAATTTATCGGCAACCTATCAGCTGCGTGATTATATAAAAGTAATATGCAAAATCTTATATCGGGATCACCCATTTGGGGTGGTCTCGATATTTAATTTATGCAGCAATAGCTTCACGCAGCAATAGCTTCACGAGACAATAGCTTCACGAGGCAAGTACGAAGTCTACGTTTCCTTACTATCAATAAAAATATAAAAGCCCTCACAATGATTTCTCACTGTGAGAGCTGATAATAAATTCTATTAAAAATATATTATATATAACTATTTTTTTAAATTAAATCTCATCTTTGTAATTAGATTTCGATTGTATATATTTTCAACTAGATGTACTCTTTGATTATATCGTCGATAGTTCCATCTTCCTTCATAGTATTGATAGCTTCGTTGATAGAATCGAGAAGCTCTGTATTGCCTTTCTGGACAGCAATACCATATTCTTCAGCTTCAAACTGCTGATCGTCAGTAACGATCTTGAGGCCTTCCTGGTCAGCAATGTAGCTTTCAGCAGTTGCAGAGTCAATTACTACTACATCACACTTGCCATTTACGAGTTCCATTATGCACTCAGTACCCTTCTTAAATGCAGTATATTCATATCCAAGATCCTTTACACAAGTTTCACCTGTATAACCCTGAACTACTGCAATGCCCTTGCCTTCCATATCAGCAGCACTTGCAATGTCAGAATCTTCCTTAACGATCATAACCTGAGTAGCAGTATAATAAGGCTCTGAGAAGTCTACAGACTTTGCTCTTTCTTCAGTGATAGTCATACCAGAGATAACAGCATCTATCTGACCATTCTGAAGAGCTACGAGCAGCGAGTCAAATTCCATAGTCTCTACAGCGACTTCGTTGCCAGTTATGTCACCAATATTCTTAGCGATAGCCATATCGATACCATCGAATTCACCAATAACACCCTCAGTAACTACTTCTTCAAATGGTGGGAATTCGGCATTTGTACCGAATACGATCTTGCCAGATGTCGCAGCATCTGCTGAACCGCCGTCATTTGATGTGTCAGAACCGCCGCACGCTGTAAACATGCATAAGCACATAACGAGTGCGAGCACAATTGCTAAAATTTTCTTTGTCATTTTTTTCACCTCTCTGAAAATTGATTTAATAAATTAAAAAATTATAATATTTTACTTAAAAATCCTCTTGTTCTTTCGTGCTGAGGATTATTAAATACTTCTTCAGGTGTACCATCTTCTACGACATAGCCACCATCGATAAACATGACTCTTGATGCAACCTCACGGGCAAATCCCATCTCATGAGTGACGATGATCATCGTCATGCCATCATTTGCAAGATTTTTCATAACATCAAGAACTTCACCTATCATCTCCGGATCAAGTGCTGAAGTTGGCTCATCAAAGAGCATAATTTCTGGATTCATCGCAAGTGCTCTTGCGATAGCCACTCTTTGCTTCTGTCCTCCTGAAAGCTGAACAGGATAATTGTCAGCCTTGTCCTCAAGACCTACTCTCTTAAGAAGCTGCATAGCACGTTCATTTGCTTCCTGCTTTGTATATTTCTTTAGCTTGACCGGTGCATATGTGATATTCTCAAGAATAGTAAAATGTGGGAATAAGTTAAAATGCTGAAATACCATACCCATCTTCTGACGGATGCGATTTATATCAGTCTTGTGATCATTTATCTTTTCACCGTCAAGGAAAACCTCCCCTGATGTGACATCCTCAAGCATATTTAGACACCTGAGAAAGGTACTCTTACCAGAACCTGATGGACCAACTATAACAACTACCTCACCTTGATCTATATTCTTTGTGATACCCTTGAGAACTTCTACTTCACCAAAGCTTTTCTTTAAGTCTTTTATCTCAATCATGGTGCTTTTAGCTGGATTTTGATTTCCAGTTGGATTTTGATTTCCAGTTGGATTTTGATTTCCATTTTTCATAATCTGTTCTCCCTTCTGCGACTGCTATCTCATGTCAGACTTACGCAATGTATCTTCAATTTTTCTCAAAATAATAGTAAGAATCTTGATAAGCACATAATAGATAATAGCCGTGCCTACTAGCGGCATGAAAGCGAGGAATGTCTCTGCTTTAATAAAGTCGCCTGCCTTCTGGATATCCACAAGCCCTACATAACCAACAATAGCTGTTTCTTTTATGAGAACTATGAATTCGTTGCAAAGTGTAGGGAAAATATTCTTTATGGCTTGCGGCAAGACAATTCCTACCATAGTCTGTGAGGCACTAAGGCCAAGAGAACGCCCCGCCTCCGTCTGACCGTGATCGATAGAAAGTATGCCTGCTCTGATAATCTCAGCTACATAACCGCCGGAATTTATACCAAAAGCTATGCCTGCAATAATCCACTTTGGCCACCTTACTGTAGCGAAAACTACAAAATAAATAATCATCAATTGTGTAACGGAAGGCGTACCTCTGATAATATCCGTGTACGTGAGTCCTATAGCTCTAAGTACCTTATTTTTAGACAGATTGCAAAGAGCAATCAAAAAACCTATGATGACGCCCAGAACAAGAGCAAGCAAGGACACTTTAATAGTGACGCCTATACCTCGTACAAGCATCATATATCTGTCCTGCTCTATAAAACACCGCGTAAATTGCTCTGCAACGCTTGCAAACCATGCGTTCATAATCAAAAATCCTCCAATATATATTTTTTTCAGGGCGTCGATTATAATTTATTCTCATGCAGCGTAAGATAATCTCGCTGCGCTTTAAAATAATGATAGGACATGTGCCTTATTTTTAGGCACTGCCCCGCCCCATTACATCACAGTATACCATCACACACTGTCAAATTCAATATTTATACACTTTTTTTTATATTTATACTATAATATTTTCCATGCATTTCATTGTGAACTATCCACCATCTAAATGTAGTGGATTTTACGTACCATTGTATGCAAATTTCGCTGTACAGTTCAAATGAGCCCGTCAGTACTATTCTTGCTCTGTCGCGCCTAAAAGCAATTCTTGCTCTGTCACGCTAAAAAGCTATTCTTGCTCTTTTACGCTTAAAAGCTATTCTTGCTTTTTTACGCTTAAAAGCTATTCTTGCTTTTTTACGCTTAAAAGCTATGCTGCCCCAGGCATTTCAATATTCGATTTTATCTTTAAGTTTCTTTAAGGATCTTTAAGTCTCATTAAACTTCAATATGCTTTTTTAAGCTTCTTTAAGCCTCTTTAAGCTTTTTTAAGTTCCATTATAAACATATCGTAAAAACGATCCCAACCGGAAATCATAGGTGAATTTTCGCCACCTCCGTTTGTGCTGCGCTTCATAGCAGCATGATAATCCTCAGTCCATGCGATAATATCCATAGGATAAATCTCTATTTCATTTTCACGTGCAATAGCGCAAAGATTTGTAAGCGAATTTTTTCCATCTGCAGTTGCAAGAATTTTTTTTCGCAAATCCTCATCAGCACGTGCTTTGTCCCTTAGCAATGTCAAATCTTCATAAACTGACATAGTTTTCTCCTTACAAACAAAATAACACAGCTCCAGTATCTATCATCTCATATGCAGCGGGTTTTATTCCCGACTTTCTGTGCAGGGTTCCACTCTCGACCTTCGGTGACATGTTTTGCAAATGAGCTTTTCCATGAATCTTAGAAAACTCCCGAAATACAAAAAGCATCTCGGGAGCCGTCATAAATATCATGCTTTATTAAATATTTTCTGCCATCTTTACATGAAGCACTACTGCACTGATTTATTTTCCTTCTTATCAGCACGACCGAGAACAGCATTGATGATGATGCCAAGGATGAGTGAGCAAGCTACTTCTGTGAGAGTAACAGCACCAATCTGAAGTGTCATGCCGCCGATACCTGTGATAAGAATAGCAGCTACAACGAAGAGATTTCTGTTGTCGCCAAGATCTACATCCTGAATCATCTTGAGACCAGAAACAGCTATAAATCCATAAAGTGTGATACATACGCCGCCCATTACACATGAAGGAATAGTAGCGAGGAATGTCACAAATGGGCCAAAGAATGAGATGATCATGCACAGAATAGCTGTAGTAAAGATTGTAACTACTGATGCATTTCCAGTGATTGCTACACAACCGATTGATTCGCCATATGTAGTATTTGGACATCCGCCAAAGATTGCACCTGCCATAGAACCTACTCCATCGCCAAGGAGAGTTCTGTGGAGACCTGGATTTTCGAGAAGCTCAACATCGATGATTGAAGAAAGATTCTTGTGGTCAGCGATATGCTCTGCAAATACTACAAATGCCACAGGAACATAAGCAACTGCGATAGTAGCGATATATTGGCCGTCTATTTCTGAAAGACCCTTTGCAGCTGTAATAAATGTAAAATCAGGAATCCATTGCATATTCTGGAATAATGAGAAGTCGATTACCAAGAGAGCGTCATTGCCTGTGTAAGTGCCGATAATCGTAAAAACAGCAGCAACTGCATAACCTGCAAGTATACCTATGATAAATGGGATAAGCTTTGCCATTCTCTTGCCAAATACTGAGCATATCATGACTACAAACAGTGTAACCATCGCACAGATAAGTCCGATCCAGCCAGAACCATTCATAATATAACCGCTGTCGCTTGCCTTAGCAAGTGATAATGCATCGCCTACCGCATTGCTGGCAAGTGAAAGACCGATAAGAGCTACTGTAGGTCCAATAACAACAGTAGGCATGATCTTATTTATCCATGCAACTCCAGCAAACTTTACAATAATAGCGATCACTACATATACAAGACCTGCAAATAAGGCACCAATAATGATACCTGCATAACCCGCTTCAGTACTTACTGCTCCTGCAAATGCTGCAAACATAGATCCGAGGAAAGCAAAAGAAGAACCGAGGAATACTGGACTGCTAAATTTAGTGAAAAGTAAATAAATGATAGTACCGACACCTGCACCAAATAATGCAGCTGACTGACTCATGCCATTTCCTACGATCGTAGGTACAGCTATAGTAGCTGCAAGAATTGCAAGAACCTGCTGGAAAGCAAAAATAATCACTTCACCAAACTTAGGTCTGTCTTTTACTC
>CAVJDC010000083.1:1932-7841 GCA_963648085.1 Anaerovoracaceae bacterium | reverse complement strand
TCTGTGACATTCTGCATTGCAGTTCCTGTAACATTCTGCATTGCGGCTCCCGTGATATTCTGCATTGCAGCTCCTATAACATTTTGCCTTACATTTTCCGCACCACTTTGTCTTACTATTTCTGTACCATTTTCATAAGAGTTATTTTCTTCATTGGTTTGCTTAGGAGCAAAAGCGTTAGCATCTATATTGACATTTAGCATAGTTCTTAAAATGTCCGATATTGCGGGAATATCTCCTATCATTCTAAGTATGAACATTAGCTTTTCAATATCACTTTTTTCAATGCTTGTATTTTTCTCAGGCTGGGCATCAACAGGACCTCTGATCTCGTATGCTCTGCCTCCAGGTGAAAGATATTTTGAAAATGTATCTTTTTCATTGTGATTTTCTAATCTTTGAAAATGCTCTATATCAAGAACATCCGACATAGTAGACGCCATTGCACGCTCGATTGAATTTTGAAGTTCTCTTACATTTCCTGGCCATGAGTATTCCATAAGATATTCCATAGCACGGTTGGTAATTCCTGAAGCAGTTCCTCTGTCAGTATTTCTGAATCCCGAAATGAATGATTCTGCAAGCAGTGGTATATCGTCCTTTCGTTCTCTCAAAGGAGGAATACTTATAGTAATGATATTTAGCCTGTAAAATAAGTCTCTTCTAAAGCTGCCTTTTTCTATAAGCTCTTCTAGTGGGTAGTTTGAGGCAGACAATATTCTTACGTCAACGGGTATGCTTACCGTGCCTCCCACTCTTTCGATTTCTTTTTCCTGCAGGGCTCTAAGAAGCTTTGGCTGCATCGTCAGATCCATAGCATTTATCTCATCTAAAAACATGCTTCCATGATTTGCACTCTCAAATTTGCCTATTTTCCCGCCCTTAGAGCTTCCAGTGAAGCTTCCTTCTTCATATCCAAAAAATTCAGATTCCATCAAATTTTCTGGTATCGCTGAGCAGTTTACCCTTACGAAGGATTCTTCTTTTCTTGAACCTGCATTGTGAATTGCGTGAGCAACAAGCTCCTTACCTGTGCCAGTCTCTCCTTCTATGAGACATGATGCAGATGTCGCTGCCGCAATATATATCTGTCTTTTCACCTCTCTCATAGGAGCACTCTCACCTATTATGCTGCTCACTGTATATTTCGCACGGTTAATGTATTTTTTACTTCCTCGCTTGCTTTCCTTTTCTTCTGTAAAACGTTCTATCTGTCTCTTAATTCCGAGCGCCTCATCTCTATCGAAGCAAAGCTGTGATATAATGCACCCTGACACTTTGCCATTAATATCTCGAAGAGGGCGATATCTGACTATTAATGAATCTGTCCCTTTTGTGCCTGCAGAATTTTTTTCAACTATATTTTTTTTCCTTACTGTAACTATGCTGACAAGACTGCGTGCTGAGTTTATAGCTGCATCTGCGCATGATCCTTCTATATTGGGAAAGCTTCTTATATCTTTACCGATTATGTCTTTTGCAAGTATTCCGGTAATACTCTGCCATACACTATTTACATATACATATCTTCCTTCTGAATCTGTAACAGCGGCCGCGCCGAGGCTTTCTCCACAAAGATCAAATGCCTTTGCAATAATTTGTCCATTATTTTTCATGTTTTTTCCCTTCCGCATATGCGGTAAATAATTGATGCATTGCTATGAACTCAAGCATCGCATCATTTTTAAGCATAGCCAGCCAGTTAAGCCGACTGAGATTTGACACAAGTCTGCAGTTGTACAGCAGTCATGTAAGCTTTTTGTATATAGTGTAAATTTTGTAAACTTATTTTATCACATGCTGTAATTTTGTACAATAAAAAAATCACACCATAATGATGAAATCTATCGAGAGTCCATCATTATGATGCAATTAATATTTTTTCTTCTGGTTATGATATCCCAAGCTATAATAACCTAATTACGGCATCCCAAAGTATATGGCATCCCCAGGTATATGGCATCCCAAGCTATAATAACCTAATTACGGCATCCCAAAGTATATGGCATCCCCAGGTATATGGCATCCCAAGCTATAATAACCTAATTACGGCATCCCAAAGTATATGGCATCCCCAGGTATATGGCATCCCAAGCTATAATAACCTAATTACGGCATCCCAAAGTATATGGCATCCCAAGCTATAATAACCTGATTATGATATCCCAAGCTGCAATATCCTGGAACTAAGCTATCTTGAGTTTAGCTGCCCTAAATCATAAGATTGCAGATATGATTTGAAAATTCTACAGGATCTTCCACATTCAATCCGCTGATAAGAAGTGCCTGGTCATACAGGAGTGCAGTATATATGCGCAGCTTTGACTCGTCACCTGACTTGAATGTCTCTGTAAGTGCTTCAAATACCTTGTGATTTGGATTTATCTCAAGAACCTTTTCTGATTTTGCCTTGTCAGGAATAGGCATGTTGCTCATGGCTTTTTCCATCTCAATAGATACATCGCCGTCTACAGCCATAACTACAGGGTTGTTTTTTAATCTTTGTGAAATACGAACTGCCTTTACTCTGCCCCCGAGCATGTCTGTCATCTTTTCAAGCATGTCCTTGCTTTCGTCAGCCTTCTTTTCAAATTCTTCTCTTTCTTCATCAGATTCCTCAAGGCCGAGGTCATCGCCTGAAGCTGACTTGAATGTTGTATCCTCATAATCTCTCATGATTCTGAGAAGGAAGTCATCTACTTCATCAGTCATGTAAAGAATTTCGTATCCCTTATCTCTCATAACCTCGATCTGAGGGAGACGCTCAATCTGATCTACAGATTTTCCTGTTACATAGTATATATGCTTCTGATCTTCCTTCATTCTTGAGATGTATTCCTTTAAAGTGACAAGCTTTCTCTCTGTAGATGAATAGAAGAGCAATAAGTCTGCAAGCTCATCTTTAAGCTGGCCAAAGCTGTTGTAAAGGCCAAACTTGAGCGATATGCCAAAGTGTCCGAAGAACTCTTCATACTGTTCTCTCTCTGTATTTAACATCGTAAGAAGCTCATTTCTAATCTTCTTTTCAATGCTCTTTTCGATATTCTTAAGCTGCTTGCCCTTCTGCAAAGTTTCTCTTGAGATATTAAGATCAAGATCCTGCGAATCAACGATACCTCTCACAAATCCGAAACAGTCTGGAATCAGTTCAGGACAATATTCCATAATCAAAACGCCGCTTGAGTAAAGCTGAAGACCTTTTTGATAATCTGCTGAATAGAAGTTGAATGGCGGTCTCTCAGGAATGAATAGCAGTGCACTAAATGATGACATGCCTTCTACACTATAATGAATAGTCTTTAGAGGCTTTTCCTTTCCGTAGAACTTTTCCTGGTAAAATTGAGTATACTGTTCTTCTTCGATCTCACTCTTCTTCTTTTTCCAAAGAGGTACCATGCTATTTAGCGTATCGATCTCTGTATAAGTCTCAAATTCGTTTGATTCTCCGCCTTCCTTCTGTCTTGTCTTCTCAACTTCCATCTGGATCGGATATCTGATGTAATCAGAATATTTCTTTACAAGCTGTCTGAGCTTAAAGTCAAATAAATAATCATCATAATTTTCATCTGCGGTATTATTCTTGATATGAAGGATGATTCTTGTACCATGGCCTACCATCGCACTTTCGAGCATAGTATATCCGTCAGCACCTGTAGATTCCCACTGCCAGCATTCTTCTTCGCCAAACTTTCTTGAAAGTACTGTAACTCTGTCTGCTATCATAAATGCCGAGTAGAATCCTACACCAAACTGGCCGATAATATCGACATCAGTCATATCCTTATCTTCAAGCGATTTTTTGAAATCAAGTGAGCCACTTCTTGCGATAGTACCAAGATTTTCTTCCATTTCTTTCTTGGTCATACCTATACCATTGTCCATGACAGTGAGCGTGCGTTCCTCAAAGTCTGTCTCAAGTGCGATATAGAAATCCTCTCTTGCTAGGCCTTCTCCACCCTGGTAATAAAGCTTATCTATAGCATCACTTGCATTTGAGATCAATTCTCTGAGGAAGATGTCTTTGTTTGTATAAATCGAATTGATCATCATGTCGAGCAGTTTTTTTGATTCTGCTTTAAATTGTTTTTTTGCCATAATTACACCTCTTTGCCTTAAATATACTTAACCGCCAGCAGTCTGATTTCTGTTTTGTAAACAGATCAGCAAGCTTTTGTAAATCGGTTTGCTGCAAAAAAATAAAAACTTGGTTAGTTTTATTAATTATTAGCACTCGCCTTTCATGAGTGCTAATATAACTATAAAACACTTATATATAAAAATCAAGAATTTTTTTCTTCTTTTCAAAATTTTATCACATACTAGCAAATTTCCTTGTATAAAAAAAATCAGGCGCAATATAGGCTGTGTCATATTGCCAGCAAAATAGGCCGTCAAAACTGACCGTCAGATTGCTTAGCAAAATACCGCCGTCACACTATGTGTGACGGCGGTATCAGAACCAATTTCGGTTTTTAAATTTTAACTTGCTAATCGAAATTATTCAGCTTCTTCTGCTGCTGCAGCTGCGAGTCTAGGTTCTACATAGTCAGCAATTGTGCAGTCTCTATTTCTGTTAGCTAACTGTTCTTCGTACCAGTCGAGAACTTCGTCAGTAGTGCCAGGGAAGTCCTTCATAAGGCTTCCAACGTGAGTTCTAACGCCACCTGCTCTGCCTTCATCAACATACTTTAAGTCGATTGAGTTTCCGTCCTTAGTCAGGATAGCAAACTGAGAATTGTTCTTAAGATCAACCTTATACTTAGTTCTGTAGCCTCTCTTTTTAGCTGCTGCTACGATTTCGTCCATTGTGCAAGTAACCATTTTTTTCCTCCTTGATACTTTATACCAAATTATTTTAAAGGCATGGTCTGACTTTTCTATGCCTTCAACATAAAAAATTATATCACATAAAATAAAAATTTCCACTATATTTTGATACTTTATTCATAAAGTTATCTCAAATATAATTTTTCAGCGTGTGAAATCGTCATTTTATAGGTCTTCCGCATTAAATACTTGGTCACTCATGGCATTTCCTGGCGGAACCATAGGGAATACGTCCTGCGAAGAATCGATTTCACAAATTATCAATGTAGCTTTGTCAGAATTCTTCGCTTCTTCGATTGCAGCTCTTAAATCTGGAATCGTGTCTACTTTCTTTCCATTTAATCCGAATGACCGAGCAAGCATCTCATAATCTATAACATCAGGAAGTGTAGTCGCCGAATATCTCCTTTCAAAGAAAAGCTTTTGCCACTGTCTAACCATACCAAGGACATTATTTTTCATAAGAATACTCACGATAGGCAGTTTGTTTGCTGACGCAGTTGCAAGCTCATTTAGATTCATTCTAAAGCTTCCGTCACCTGTAACATGTACGACTCTTGTACCTGGATTTGCGATTGATGCTCCTATGGCAGCACCAAGGCCAAAGCCCATTGTGCCGAGTCCGCCTGAAGTGATAAATTTGCGAGGCTGAGTGAATGGCCATTCTTGTGCTACCCACATCTGATGCTGTCCTACATCTGTGACAACTATTGTATCGTCTCCCATTACATCATGTACAGTTTTTAATACATTTTGCGGAACAAATGCATCCTCTGCAATTTCTTCTGGTCTTTTATATGCTTCAAGCTCTGCGAGCCAGCTGTCGTGATTCAATGGTTCTATAGAGGCTGTAAGCTTTTCGAGTATATTTGGCATCTCGCCAAGAATACTCTTTTGTACGATTACATTTTTGTCTATTTCGGACATATCGACATCAATCTGAACAATATCAGCATTTGGCGCAAATCTGCTTGTATCTCCTGTGACTCTGTCACTAAATCTTGCACCGATTGTAAGTATCAGATCGCTGTCGTGAACTGCGAGATTCGCTTCCCTATGGCCATGCATGCCTACCATTCCAA
>CAVJDC010000083.1:0-1922 GCA_963648085.1 Anaerovoracaceae bacterium | reverse complement strand
GTTCCAAAGGACTCTTTGCTGAAATGCATCCAAGATTCATAAGGGTAGAAACTACTGGAATCTGCGCTTTTTCTATAAAAGCTGCCAGCTGAGATGATGCTCCAGCAGATGTGACTCCGCCTCCTGCGTAGACCAATGGTCTCTTGGCATTTGAAATCATTTTTGCGATTTCTTTTATATCATCATCTGTATATCTGTCTTTTACTGGAATTTTCTTTACTGCGGGCTGCTTTTCGTACTCGTACAGCTCATTGAAGATGTCTTTTGGAACATCGATTAGCACTGGCCCCTGTCTTCCACTCATTGCAATCTGAAATGCATCTCTTACTGTCTGAGCAAGATCAGCTATGTCATTTACAAAGAAATTGTGCTTAGTGACTGGCAGTGTAATTCCGTAGATGTCAACCTCTTGGAATGAATCCCTGCCTATAAGTGAGCGGGGTACCTGCCCAGTAATGATAACCATCGGAATCGAATCCATAAATGCAGTGGCAATGCCTGTAACTGTATTTGTTGCACCAGGACCGCTTGTTGCAAATGCAACTCCCACTTTCCCGGTAGAACGTGCATATCCGTCAGCTGCATGAGTTGCTCCTTGCTCATGACTTGTCAGGTAATGATGTATTTCATCTCTGTAATCATAAAGAGCATCATATAGAGGAATGATCTGTCCTCCTGGATATCCAAATACTGTATCTACTCCTTGCTCCTTCAGACATTCTAATATTATATTTGAACCTTTTATCTTCATTAGAATTCTCCATTAATGTATATTTTGCTTTGCATTCTGTGCGTGCAAGATAATATATTCTGGGGAATATTATTCTGCATCACTCCATGAGTACATCTTTCTGAGTTCCTTGCCTACTTCTTCAAGCTGATGTGAAGCCTTAAGCTTTCTTGTAGCATTGAAGTGCTGTCTGCCAACCTTATTTTCCATGATCCAATTTCTTGCAAATGTTCCATCCTGGATTTCGCCAAGAACCTTCTTCATTTCCTTCTTAGTCTCTTCTGTGATCATTCTCTTGCCTATCTCATAATCACCAAATTCAGCTGTGTCAGAGATTGAATGTCTCATCTCAGTGAAGCCTCCATGATAAATAAGATCAACGATAAGCTTCATTTCGTGAACGCATTCGAAGTAAGCATTTCTAGGGTCATATCCTGCTTCTACAAGAGTTTCAAATCCTGCCTGCATCAAAGCTGTGACACCACCGCAAAGTACACACTGTTCGCCAAAAAGGTCTGTTTCAGTTTCTGTCTGGAATGTAGTTTCGAGAATTGCAGCTCTTGCACCACCGATACCAGCGCCATAAGCAAGTGCCTTTTCAAGAGCTCTTCCTGTAGCATCCTGATAAACAGCTACGAGACAAGGAACGCCCTTGCCAGCTACATATTCGCTTCTTACTGTGTGACCAGGGCCCTTAGGTGCGATCATTGTAACGTCAACATATGCAGGTGGAACGATCTGCTGGAAATGAATATTGAAGCCATGTGCAAACATAAGCATATCGCCTTCCTTAAGATTTGGAGCGATGCTTTCCTTGTATATGTCAGCCTGCTTTTCATCTGGTGTAAGAATCATGATGATATCTGCTGCTGCTGCTGCATCCGCTGCTGTAGCAACCTTGAGGCCTGCTTCTTCAGCAATCTTCCATGACTTACTTCCTTCATAAAGGCCTACTACTACATTTACACCACTTTCCTTTAAGTTGAGTGCATGTGCATGACCCTGACTGCCGTAACCGATGATTGCTACTGTCTTGCCGTCTAATACTGAAAGATTACAGTCGTTCTGATAATAAATATTTGCCATTTTTATCCTCCTTGTTTTTCCGGTGGTTTTCCGGTTTTCCGGTGGTTTCCGGAGCCTTATTTCTCTGTCCCTGGAATACCTTATAAAATTTTTTTATATATTGTTT
>CAVJDC010000082.1:0-7865 GCA_963648085.1 Anaerovoracaceae bacterium | reverse complement strand
GTGTATATTGTAAAAACTTTGTTAAAAAAATATTTACTGTCTGAAAAATAGACGCATGATTTATTATATGGTACAATGATTAAAGACGATTTGCTGTCGACTGAAATCTGTGTATGAATTAGGGATATTAGGGATATTACGGATATTACGGATAATTCGTATATTTCTAATATTTCAGAAATTATGAATAGTTCGAATATTTTGAATATTTCGAGTATTTCGGAAATTTTGAATATTTTGAATATTTCGAGTATTTTGAATATTTCGAGTATTTCGGGTATTTCGATTAGTGTGAATAATTCGAATAGATTGAATATTTCGAGAATTCGGATAATTTGAATAGTTCAAATATTTTGAATATTTCGAGTATTTCGGGTATTTCGGGTATTTCGGGTATTTTGAATATTTTGAATATTTCGAGTATTTCGGATATAAAGACAGCATTGGGTTTAATATTTCATGTATATAAATAAGGAGAATGAAATGTCTATCAAAATTGGTATCAACGGTTTCGGCAGAATCAGCAGAATTATCCTCAGAATAGCTGCGCAAAATCCGGACACTTTTGATGTTGCAGCTATCAATTACAGAGATGTAGACCTTGATTATATGGCTTACATGGTAAAGTATGATACAGTATTCGGTCGTTTTTCAGGAGATATTGCAAAATATGAAGACGGCGAAGATTCAGGTCTGCTGATAAATGGCAAAAAGGTACCTGTAATATCAGGAATGGATCCTATTCCATGGGGAAAATATGGTGCAGATTACGTTATCGAAGGTACAGGCAAATTCAATACTTCAGCTAAGTCACAGGCTCACCTCGATGGTGGCGCAAAGAAGGTTATTATTACAGCACCTGCAAAGGACAAGGAAACTCCTACTTTCGTTATGGGTGTAAACAACCAGCTTTACACTTCAGATATGAAGATTGTTTCAAATGCATCATGCACTACAAACTGTCTTGCACCTGTTGCTAAGGTACTCAATGACAATTGGGGCATCAAGCGCGGTCTCATGACTACTATCCATGCGGCTACTGCAAAGCAGAAGGCTGTTGATATGCGCTCTATGAGTGACTGGAGAAGAGGTCGTTCTGTATTTGGAAATATCATCCCTACATCGACAGGAGCAGCAAAGGCTGTAGCTCTTGTTATCCCTGAGCTTCAGGGCAAATTGACAGGTATGGCAGTAAGAATTCCGACGGCTGACGTTTCACTCGTTGATTTAAATGTTGAGCTGAATAATCCTACTACATATGAAGAAATATGCAAGGCTATGAAGGAAGCTTCTGAGGGTGAGCTTAAGGGAATCCTCGCATATACAGAAGATCAGGTAGTTTCTACAGATTTTATAGGCGAAGAACATACATCAATATTTGATGCGAAGGCTGGTATTATGATTGATGACACATTCGTAAAGGTTATCGCATGGTATGACAACGAATATGGTTATTCAAAGAAGATTCTTGAGCTTGTAGAGTATATGTACTCAGTTGACAATAAGTAATATTCGCAAATTTTAAGCACAGCAGAACATTGACAAGCTTGCGTGATTGGTGCAAGCCTTTATAATCAGGATTCATGCTTGTGAATGGACGCCAATGTCATGGATTTAACAATCTTCCGTTGATTGATTCAGATGGCAATCCTAGTCTTTAAACTACGGACGGATGGCGATATTATGCGAATCAGAAATTTTTAGACAAAAATACGGCAGTATGGAGACATACCGCCGTATTTTGCAAAAAAGAGATATTTTATCGCTTATTATCATTTAAAAATATATTGGTATAAAACCTATCATCAAGTGCAGGCATATTGATATGGAGGATATCATTAGGTGCAAAGCATATCGTTATAGAATCTATCATCAAGGCAAGAAATTTTGGTATAGGGACAATTATCAAGGATAAAAATATAATGATTGAGGGATTATTTATGAATAGATATATATTGACTAAGGCAAATAATCTTGACAAGCTTACCGAGTCTAGTTTGTCAAAGTTTAAGAAAAGAATATCCGCCGCTGCTCTGGGAGCATGCCCGCTGACTGTTGAACTTGCGCTGCTGCAGACGTCTGCTTATCAGACATGCGGAAAATGTGTTCCATGCAAGGAGGGTCTTCCTCGTCTTGCGATTCTTCTCGAAAAGATCGTGCACTGCAAGGCTGATCAAAAAACATATGAAGATTTTATCTCCTTTGCAAAATTTATAAGAGACAGCTCTGACTGTGTAATTGGCTATGACGCAGCTGCGGCTGTTCTTGAGGGTGTCGAAAGATACAAGGAAGAGTATGAGAGCCATATTTTGAAGGGCAAATGCCTAGATGAAGTGGGGCAGAAGATTCCTTGTGTTCATATGTGTCCTTCGCATGTGGACATCCCAGGATACATGGCTCTTACTGCTGAAGAAAAATATGCAGATGCTATAAATCTCATCAGAAAGGACAATCCTTTTCCAACTGCTTGCGCGATGATATGTGAGCATCCATGTGAAGAGAGGTGCAAAAGAACTATTATTGACAGCCCTGTAAATATTCGAGGTCTCAAGAAGTTTGCAGTTGATCAGCTTCCTGCTGACCAGGTAAAGGTACCTCCTCGTGCGAAAGGCACAGGTAAGAGAATTGCTGTTGTCGGTGGTGGACCTAGCGGCCTTACTGCAGCATATTTCATGGCACTTATGGGGCATGATGTAGTTGTCTTTGAAGGCAGAGAAAAGCTTGGCGGCATGCTCAGATATGGTATTCCAAATTACAGACTTCCAAAGAACAAGCTCGATGAGGATATAAATGCGATTCTTTCAGCGGGTGGTATCGAAGCTAAGACTGGGGTAAAGATTGGCAGAGATATAAATATTGATGACCTACGCAATGATTACGATGCAGTATATATTGCTATCGGTGCTCAGAAGGGCAAGAAGTTAAGAATAGATGGATGTGACGCTGAGGGTGTATATTCGGCAGTAGATATTCTCAGTAAGATAGGAGAAGGAAATATCCCTGATTTTTCTGGAAAAAGAGTAGTCGTCATCGGCGGCGGCAATGTAGCTATGGACTGTGCAAGAACTGCTGTCAGAGCTAAGGCTGAAGAGGTCTCGATTGTATATAGGAGAAGGAGAGAAGACATGACTGCACTTGATGTGGAGATTGAGGGTGCAATTGCTGAGGGAGTCGAGCTTATGACTCTTATGGCTCCTGATGCTATTTTGACTGATGATGAAGGAAATTGCAAGGGTCTTCGCGTGAGACCTCAGATGATAGGTCCTTTCAAATCTGGAAGACCTGCTCCGTTAGACAAAGGTACAGAAGATGAAATTGTAGATTGTGAGATTATTCTCATTGCTGTAGGTCAGGATATCGAAAGCGAATATTTTGAAGAATCAGGGATCCCGGCAGAGCGAAAGACTTTCCTTGCAGATGAGACAGGCAAGGTTCAGGGAATGGAATTCGTCTATGCAGGCGGAGACTGCGTGACAGGACCATCTACAGTTATCAAAGCTATCGCAGCAGGCAAGGTTGCGGCTTACAATATCGATGCTGCGCTAGGTTTTAAGCATAGACCTTTATGCGAGGCAGCAAAGCCGCAGGTACGTGAAAATGAAAGAAATCCTATCGGTCGTGTAAATATCACTGAGCGTGAAGCACGCAAAAGAAAGCATGATTTTGAGCATGTCGAAAACATGCTTTCCCTTGCAGAAGCAAAGCAAGAGGCTTCAAGATGTCTCAGATGTGATATATATGGATGCGGAAGCACTCTTGCTGATGTCGAGACGGTATTTTAATAAATTTTCAACGTCAAGACGGCATTTTGACAAATTTTCAACGTCAAGATGGTATTTTGATAAAATCTCAACCAAATACTTTTTTTGCGATATCTACAGACTCTTTTGCATCCTTTGAGTAGAAGTCGGCGCCGATTGTCTGGGCATAGTCTGCTGTGAGAACGGCGCCGCCAACCATAATTTTACAATCATGACCACTAGAATGAAGCTGCTTTATAGTTTCCTCCATACTCCCAAGTGTAGTCGTCATCAATGCAGATAGACCAACTAGTTTTATGTCATTTTCTATTGCTGATTTTACAATTGTCTCTGGCGGTACATCTCGACCCAAATCGATGACATGATAGCCGTAATTTTCGAGTATTACTTTTACAATATTTTTGCCGATATCGTGGATATCTCCCTTGACGGTTGCGATTATGATATCTCCTTTTGAAACTGACTCGGCACCGCTTTCACTTATCTTTTGCTTTATTACTTCAAATCCCTCGCTTGCAGCTGAGGCTGCATTTAGAAGCTGAGGAAGGAAAAATCTTCCACTTTCATAAAGCTCACCGACCTTGTCGAGTGCAGGTATGACGACATTGTCGATGACGTCTAGAGGCTCTGCAGTCTCGAGCAGCTTTTTTACATTGTCTGCTGTTTCTTGCTTGAGCCCTTTTTCGATGGCGTGGGTGATGAGACCAGAGAGAGTCTGATCATCTGCATTTTGTGAGCTGTCACCAGCATGCGGCGAAGTAGTGGACGAAGCACTAGAAGAAGCACTAGAAGAAGCACTAGAAGAAGCACTGCTGCCAGACATCGATCCTGTGCTAGGATGCACTGCAGCATTTGATACGGCTGATTTTTGGGCAAGCTGTCGTTCCGAATACTTGTCAATATATGAGAGGCAGCCAGAGTCGCTGCAATCAAGGACTCTGTATGCTGATATGATGTCCATTACTGCCTCCGATGAAGGATTTATAATAGGCATCTTTAAGCCTGCACCAAGAGAAGCTGCCAGAAATGTCTGATTGATAAGGCTTCTCAAAGGAAGACCAAATGAGATATTTGACACTCCGAGAACTGTATTTACTCCGAGCTTTTCTGTGACCATGTGCACTGCCTTGATTGTTTCAAGTGCAGCTTCCTGCTGTGCGGAAACTGTGAGTGTAAGGCAGTCTATATATACATCTTCACGTGGAATTCCATAAGACGCGGCTGTATCTATGATTCTCTTAGCTATCTCAAAGCGTCCCTCTGCAGATGCAGGAATTCCGTCTTTGTCGAGGGTGAGACCTACTACGGCCGCACCATATTTTTTTATCAATGGAAAAATATTTTTCATCACTTCCGGCTCGCCATTTACTGAATTTACAATTGGTTTGCCATTATAAATACGCAGTGCTGCCGCAATAGCATCAGGATCTGATGAATCTATCTGAAGAGGCGTGTCCGTAACAGACTGAATCGCCTTGACCACCTTGACTATCATTTCAGGTTCATCTATTTCTGGAAGTCCCACATTTACATCGAGAATGTCAGCACCAGCTTCGACTTGCTCAATTGCTTGTGTCAGGATATAATCAATATCATTTTCGATGAGCGCTTGCTTGAAGCGTTTTTTTCCTGTAGGATTAATCCTTTCACCTATAATGCTGACCTTGCTCGTGTCTATTACTACAGAAGGCGAGCATATAAGACTTTTCCTGGTGCGGCTGCGCAAAGAGCTGACCGAAGACTTGTCCGATGAATCGTTCATAGAATTATCGGAATGGATGGCAGTTTTCTTTGGATCCTCGTCATCTTTCAGAGGGATCGTCTTGGATTTGCTGGAAAAATCTGTAAAAGTTCTGCGCAATTCTTTTATAAATTCTGGAGAGGTTCCGCAGCATCCGCCTGCAAGCTTTATATCGCAGTCTGAAAATTTAAGCATTATGTCTGCAAATTCCTTAGCAGAAACAGAATAAAGACCTGTTTTAGGATCTGGAAGACCTGCATTTGGCTTGATCGCAAGTGGAAGCGAAGTAAATGAGGCAAGCTCGCACGCCATAGGAAGTATTTCCTCAGGCCCAAGAGAACAATTTATTCCCAATGCATCCACACCGAGTCCTTCAAGAGTGATAGCCATAGCTTCAAGACTGCATCCTGTGAAGGTCCGGTGATTTTTTTCAAATGACATAGTTGTAATGATAGGAAGTGAAGTATTTTCCTTTGCGGCCAAAACTCCAGCCTTGATCTCATAAAGATCTGTGAAGGTTTCAAAAACTATGATGTCAGCTCCTGCAGCTTCACCTGCTGTGACCATTTCCTTAAAAATATCATACGCTTCTTCAAATGTAAGAGTTCCATATGGTTCAAGAAGCTCGCCAATAGGTCCAATATCAAGAGCTACTAGCACAGCTTCACTGATAGCTTCACTGGCAGATTCGCTGACAGCATCACTAGCAGATTCACTGGCAGCTTCACTAGCAGCTTCACTAGCAGCTTCACTGGCAGCTTCGCTGACAGCCTCCTGTGCCGTTTTTATGGCAGCAGTTATAATTTCAGAGACTGAAAAATCAATACCTGCAAGCTTTCTTCTGTTTGCTTCAAATGTATTTGCATATATAATGTCACTTCCAGCGGTTATATATTTTTTATGTACATTTTTTACGATCTCTGGTCTTTCTATACAAAGAAGTTCTGGGCGTTCACCTGGAAGAAGTCCCTCTGCCTGAAGCATGGTGCCCATTGCGCCGTCCAGAAAAACCACACGGCTGCTATTTATCAAATCCTTAAATGATGCTCTTTTTTTCATGATCAAATCCTCTAATTGTCATATTCATATAAACTACAAATCTAAAGAAGAGCCATAACAAGTCAATCCCCTTTTTTTAAAGCTGCAGCTTTTAGTCATTCGGCAGTATTTGCAGCCTCGTATAGTCATAGGTTTTGGCTTGTCAGAAATTCCTATGAGTGCAGTTACAGACTTAAGTGGTATCATAAGGCCAGAACTATTGAATGTCAAGCCTATCCGACGCGTTGCATCTAGCATTTTTGCTATATCAACTGAAGCAGAAAGCGGTAAATCACCGTATCCGGGACTAAATCTGTCTGTCAGAAAAAGTCCGAGACTGTGGTAATATTCGTCAAGCTCATTATTTATATCATTGCACAGGTTCTCTATGGCATCGCCAGCGCACATGTCAAATATAAGGGCACTTCCCATATCCTGAAGCCCCTTTCTTTTCATGAGCCTATCAGGCTGCGGCCCGAGAGTAGCTGCCAAAATGATGCACTGTTGGCATCCCTTTAGAAGTCTTCTGATATCATCTCCAAGAAGAAGAATCGATTGTCCTTTGTAGGTAAGTGTCAGAGGTGCATTGCAGGACTCTGAATCTGAATTATTTGCAGAATCATCATGGAGGCTTTCATAGCTTTGCGCAGAATTGCTTGGCGCAGAATTGCTTGGCATAGCGGGGCTCGTGTATCCATAATCAAAGGAAATGTCGCATATGGCATATATATAATTGCACTTTGCAGCATTCTCAAGCTCCGATGCCACTTCCTGGAGCTGAGAAATCATAGCAGAAGCCTCACTGTCGTCAGATGCCACTTCCTGAAGCTGAGAAATCATAGTAGGAGCCTCATTGTCGTCAGATGAGTGAGAATCGATGCTGCTAGATGAGTGAGAGTCATTTTTTACATTATAACGGCTCTTATCAGGAAGAATCCGGCGAAGAATAATATCTCTATTTACATGTGGATAAAATTGCTTCATAATTTTGCAATACCTCCTAAATTTGATAGCTTGCCGCCATCGGCAGATACAGGAATGAAATCACCTATATTGTCTTATTGTACTACATGTCTTGATAATATGTCAGTACTTTGCTGAAATATATACATTGCGAAACATGACAGCACCATTTCTTAATTTGAATGTAAATTTCTGTAATAAATCACAATCAGCAAGCTGCAGAAAGTAAGACACAAGCCGAAATTTGCAAGGTATAAGACACAAGCCGAAATTTGCAAGGTATAAGGCACAAGTCAAAATTTACAAGGTATAAGGCACAAGCCGAAATTTGCAAGGTATAAGACACAAGCCGAAATCTGCAA
>CAVJDC010000081.1:0-8106 GCA_963648085.1 Anaerovoracaceae bacterium | reverse complement strand
GCAAGCAGCGATGCGGCTGCTTCGAAAGGTGATGCTGTAGCTGCAGAGGATGATGAATCTGCTGTGCTGGCTGACATAGGCGGAACTGATGACACACAGTTCCAGGTTAAGATTCAGTATACTGACGAAACTGTCGTTGCTGATACTTGGGCATGGGATGCGTCAAATGATACATATGTGCCAGAGGTTGCAAAGGCATCAGATATCTTCGGAACAGAGCCATTGATGTATAGTTCTTCATGTAATGAATCGCATATGTTTAGTGGTGATAGACAAGCGTATTATAAAGTAATCACTGGTTATGCGGATGTTGCTAAGATGATAGATGCATATGACATAAGCTATGACAATATTACCAATATTGTCTTCGGAGATAAAGACAATCTAAATCTTAAGGATTCTGTATATGGATATAATTTTTCGGACCCATATACAGACTATCAAACATATCTTTGTGTGCAAGATAAATCCGCTGCAAATCCGTATACACAAAACAATCTCGTGGAGCATGGTACGTCCCTTGCATATGTATTTGCTGCGAAATCTGAAAAGGTATATAATGCTGAATTGGATGATTACATAAATTCAGCGGATCCACTTGCGGATTATGTAAATACTGAAAAAGCTAACGTAGCTTTCCAAAATACTATGATGGCTGGCCGAAATGCAAATGGCGAATATGGTTATACCGGATGGTATGAGTCATCTAATCGCTCGCTGACATTCGTTATGGACACAGCTAAGCCAAGCAGTGGATATAAAATTACAAAGAATGTAGTTACGAGTACGGGAACTGTAGCTGGCGGGACTCTCACAGCTGCGGATTCAGCTGAAGAGGGAGAAACTGTAAGTGTAACGGCTACTCCGGCTGATGGCTATTATCTCGCGCAGCTCAAGGCAGACGATACAGTAATTGACATCACGCACGACGGAAACTTTGATGGCACAGGCGGCACCTTCAGCTTCACTATGCCAGCAAGCAATGTAGAGTTGGAAGCTACATTTGTCACAGAAAAATGGGACGGAACTCTCGACCTTACCTGGTATGACGAGACTAAATACGTGACAAACCAGAAGAGAGACATCAATATGTACTATCCTGCTCAGTGGGAAGGTCTTGCATGGATCTGCTCAGAGGATCTTTCGTTCCTGAAGGAATCGTCAATTACACTGACAGCAACTTCTGCTCAGGATTCCACGAAGACAGTCGCACAATATATGGAGTCTAAGGGCTGGACACATGCTTATCAGTACAATACAAATGGCAATGTCCCTCTCGTAATTGGAAACATTCCTGAAAGAGGAGACCTTTCCCTGACAGGAACTACACAGACTTCACCAAGCGAAGGCGATTATGTTATCGGTGGAACAGGTCAGAACTACTTTAGCGGTGTCACATTCCATGTGAAGAATGACATGGACTTCGGCGGAACAAGCACAGACTATTTCAAGGATACAACACTTGTTTCACTTACATCGACATATACAAAAGCTGCTAGTTTGAATGAGTACTACACTTATCTGGGTGGTCCAAATTACTACCCTGTAGGATCACAGGCTAAAAATGATGGCATATATACATGCACAACTGACAAATCATATCACTTCTATGGAATCTTCTGCGGAAGTGTCGATGGCGAAGGTCATCTGATGGACAATATCTACTGTGACAGAGGCGACGCAAGCAACGTCGGCGGATCTATGGGCGGCAGCAACTACTATCAATCAACTGCCCTGATAGGACGTCTGGGTATGGCTGATGGCAATGACCTCACATATGCTCAGAACGATGCTATTATAAAAGATATCGCAGTTGATGGATTTATCTATGGTGAACGTTCTATAGCCGGCATCGTCGGTAAGACTCTACATGTCGGAGCTAACTATAAGATTTATGTCAAGAATTGTATAAACTTCGCAACTATATGGAGCACTCAGTCAAAGGGCTCAGGCGGTATCGTAGGTGCTTCCTGGAATGACAGCCAGATTTATGACTGCGTAAACTTCGGACGTTGTATAAATGGTTATACTAATGGCTGCGGCGGCGTGTCAGGTAGTACGGAAGCAGACTTCTGGAATTGCTACAATGTAGGTATGGTATCCCTGAGAAGTGGCACTCCTGCATCATTTGCTTCACAAAATGGCGGTGCTGTCACAGACAACTGCTATGCTTTAGTCGGTTCTACTTTCTCTGGAAATGGAAATTATAGTACTGCAAGCAATCCATATCTGGCATACAGGCTGACAAGCGTAAAAGCTATAGACTCTTTGTCTGCTGCTACAAAAGCTGATTTTCTCAAGAACCTGAACAACAGCGGCAGAACATGGGTAAACGCAGGCACAAGCGCAACTGCTGTAAGTGGCGATGTAACTCTTAAGAGCAGTGCACTTAAGGACGCTCTCACGACTCATACACTCTTCTATGGATATGACGGTTCCACAAAGCAGACACAGACAGGTGTTGCGAACCTTCCTATTCCGAGAGCATTTACAGAGGATACAGCCACAGTTACGAGCGTTGCTAAGACTGCAGATCCTACAACTACTGCGTATATAGAGACTCAGACATTCAGCACTAAGGGTATGGTAATCACCGCAAATTACTCAGATGGTACAAGCGAAACGATTACTGATTATACTGTAAGCAAGACTACATCTCTTGAAATGTCAGACACAAGCATTACGATCAGCGGCACATATAAGGGAATTTCATACAGCTTCGATATTCCTATCACAGTAGTTGCTGACGAACTGACTTCACTTACAGTTTATAAGAACCCAACTAAGCGTGCTTTTGCTGCAGATGAAGAGCTTGATACTACAGATATGGTCATAAAAGCAAAATTCTCTGCAACGGGAAGTACAGAAAAGACTCTGACTTCAGAACAGTATACAGTAACTGAAAACAGATCTGAAAATAAGATTACTATAAGCAAGACTTACAATGGCAAGACACTTACAGCTGACGTGCCAATTACATTCCTCAGTATAAATGCTCCTAAAGCAAATGAAGACGGATATATCGAAATTCCAAATGCAGATGTTTACAGTTGGTTTGCTGCACAAGTTGTCGGCGGTGACACAGATCTGAACGGAATCATCACGGCTGACTTTACGGTGTCAGATTCTGACAATATAATCGGTGGGGTTCAGCAAAAAATGTATACTGGACATCTCGACGGTCAGAATCACACGATCACGATGAATACTTCTGCATCATCTTCAGGTAAGGCTTCATTTATAGGATATGTGGGCACAGACGGAATCGTTGAAAATGTCAAGCTTGAGGGTACTATCAAAAATACTCAGTACTATGCAGCTCCGATAGGATACTTAGCTGGTGGTACTGTAAGAAATATCACTTCTTCATGCACTATCGAGGGAGAAGATTATACAGCAGGCCTCGTAGGCTGCATGAAGAGTGGTACATTAGAAAATTGTATGGTGGCAGGCGGCACTATTACAGGCGGTAAGTATACAGGCGGTATTGTGGGCAGCATCGAAGGCGGCACAATAACTAATTGCGGAAACAAAGCTGCAGTTGGCACTACGACTGAATATAAGCTCTACACAGGTGGTGTTGCAGGTTACCTATACTCAAAATCAAGCATTACAATTTCTGGATGCTACAACAAGGGATCTGTTACAAATACTTATAGTGCAAGCAATTCTTACGGCACGGGCGGATGCTTCGGATATGTAGAGTCATATAGTGATTCTATAGCAATCAAAGATTGTTACAATACAGGAGATGTAAAAGCAAATTATTGCTTGGGCGGTATTGCAGGACGTGTTAAAGCATATAGTTCAAGCTGTCCAATAACATTTACAAATTGCTACAACTCAGGAACTATAACAAATTATAACGGAACCGCAGATGATAAGTATTCAGGCTCTATACTGGGATATGCATATAATGGTTATATCACTTTCACAAATTGCTATACACTAAGTGATGCATTCTCTGCAGCATATGGTTCAGGCTCAAATTCTACAGCGACAGCAAATCTTGCAAGCGCATCAAAGGCTTCTGCAGATCTGCTCAGCCTCCAGTCAACTCTGGGCAGCTCATACAAGGCAGGTACAGACATCAACTCACCTGCATATCCTGCACTCAGCTGGGAAACTGCTTCTACATGCAGTCATACAGCTACTACAGGCGGCGTAGTAACTTCAAATGGCGACGGAACGCATTATACTACTGCAGTAGTATGTAAAGACTGCGGTGCAACTGTCACAGAAGCGACATCAGCGACAGCATGCACATATGGTGACTGGACAGAAACAAAGGCTGCTGCATGTACTACAGCAGGCGAAAAGACTAGAACATGTACAGCATGCGGCGGCACTGAGACAGCCACAATCGACGCTGCAGGTCATAGCTTCGGCGAATGGACAGTAACGACTCCTGCTACATGCACAGCAGCGGGCGAAAAGACTAGATCATGCACAAATTCCGGCTGTACGGAAACAGAGACAGCAGCAATCGCAGCTGCAGGCCACAGCTATAGTGCTGTATTTGCATGGACTGGTACGACAGCAGCAACTGCTGCATTGACATGTACAGCAGAAGGCTGCGGAAATGTAATCAGCAAGGAAGCTGTAATCACATCAGAGATTACTACTCCTGCTACCTGCCAGGCTATGGGTACTACTACTTATACAGCTGCAGTTACTGTAGACGGAACTCAGTTCACAGATACAACTACAGCTCAGGACGTAGCTATTTCCGGACATGCAGATAGTGACAAGGATGGTCGCTGTGACACATGCGGAACTGAGATGGGTTACTACGTTACAGTTGTACTGCTGCGTACTGACGGCACTACAGCTGAGACAAATGTCTGCCTGAATGAAATTGCAACAGAGGGACAGATTTTTTATACAGGAACAAACAGAAAGCCTGATCCGAGAGCTGTTGGTATCGTTACACAATACGCTGCTATTTCAGATATTCTCGAGGCTGCTTCAGAAGGCCTTGGAACCCAGAATGTATACACTGCAGACTGCTGGACTCTCACAGCTTACTGTGATGAGGCTCACACAAACGCACTGCCTCTCGGAAAACTCCTTGGTTCTAGATGCAATGCGCCTGGATGGGCAGCCGAAAGCGAATACACTACTGATTTATCTTCGAGCGTTGGATGTGAGGAAGTACCTGCAGTACTTGCACTTAAGAGTTATCACACAAATATCTATAATAATAGCGACGAATATAATGAATACGTCAATGATCTGAACGCATTTGCAGCTAAGGCAGATTATACGAAGGCTCCTAGACTTTTCTTCGGTCAGGATATAAGTGCAGCTGCTAATGATGAAGAATCATTGAACTTCGGAAATCTTGGATTTAACTCTTATTCAAATATTGATACACTTCTTATCTCAGAGGTTGAAGACGCACATGATGAAGTTTCAGGCACAGCAGTAGCACCTACATGCACTAAGGACGGAAAGACTGCTGGCTCATACTGCTCTATTTGCGGTGCTGTCATCACTGCCCAGGAAACTGTCTCAGCTACAGGTCACGCTTGGGGCGAATGGACAGTAACGACTCCTGCTACATGCGCAGCAGCAGGCATAGAGACTAGAACATGTGCAAACTGTTCAGAGGCAGAAACTCGCGAGATCACTGCAGCTCATGAATTTGCAGAAAATGGCTTCTGCTCTTCATGCGGAGCATACAATCCAGATGCAGCTGACAATGGCGAAACTCCTGCATATCTTATAACTACAGCAGCTCAGCTTAAGGAAATCGCTCGTGCAGTAAATGCAGGCGACAGCCTCGAAGGAAAGACTGTAAAGCTTGGCGGAAATATCGCAGCAGCAGCAGATGGCAAGTATGCAGTAGTCGAAGATGTTGCATATGGTACTGCTTCATACAAGTGCATCTCTGATCAGTATTACATCACGGCTGACGCATCAGATATCTGGACTCCGATCGGTGCGGCAACTGCCACTTCAAATACTGCTCTCTCAGCAGGTTATACTCCATTTGCCGGAACATTTGACGGCGCAGGATATACGGTAAGCGGCATCTATACAGGCTCACTCACGGCTGCAGCAAATACTGCTACAGTTCAGGGCCTCTTCGGTGTCGTTACAGGTACAGTAAAGAATGTGACAGTATCAGGCTGCATCACTGCAAAGATGGTTGCAGCAGGCGTAGTTGCTTATCTCAATGGCGGTACTGTAGAAAATTGTACAAACAATGCTGTCGTTTTCGTTGACGGTGGTACAACTCCAAATGGCGGAACTGAAAATGGTACAAAGCGTGCAGGCGCAGCAGGCGGTATCGTCGGCAATGCGATGACAGGTTCTGCTATTTCAGGATGTACAAATACTGCTGACATTTTATGTGTAAATACAAAGAAGGGCGGCAGATCAGGTGGTATCCTTGGTCTGATTGACGGAAGTTATGCAGTAACTATCCAGAACTGCCAAAATAGTGGTGACGTAGTGGCTTACCAGTATGCAGGCGGTATCGTAGGCGTCAGCTGGTCTTCTTCAGCTCCTATTTCAGGATGTAAGAACACAGGCAAGATCCGTGCGACAAGTGGTGGATCTGCATATGTAGGCGGCATCACAGCTTACTCATTAAGTAATATTACAAATTGCTACAATACAGGCGATTATGGAATCACTATCGATGGCACATATGGCGACAAGTGCGCTCATATGGGCGGTATCGTTTCTGACCTGAGCGGAGCATATGTAATAAACTGCTACAATACAGGTACAAACTTCTATTCTGCAGCAAAGACAACGTCTGCTACAAGATCAAGCTATGGCGGAATCTGCGGCACAGGCTATGGTACAAGTGCTTCATCTAAAATCACTAATTGCTACACAACAGTTAATGAAGGTGAAGACCTCACTGCAGGTGTAGTAACTCTCGCATCAAAGGTAAGTGCAGCAGATCTTGGCAATGGATTCCTTGATTCTTGTCCAAATCCTGTTCTCACTTGGGAAACTCCTGCAGCTCATACTGTAGTTGAAGATGCAGCAGAAGCACCTACATGCACAACTGACGGCAAGAGCGCAGGCTCACACTGCTCAGTATGTAATGAAATTATCACTGCTCAGGAAACTGTCTCAGCTACAGGTCATTCTTGGGGTGAGTGGACAGTAAAGACTCCTGCAGCATGCACAGCAGCAGGTGTAGAGACTAGAACATGTGCAAACTGCTCAGAGACAGAAACTCGCGAAATCACAGCTATAGGTCATAATTTCGGTGAATGGACTCAGTCTGGAAATACAGTTTCAAAGGCATGCAAAAATGCCGGATGTACAGAAACTGAATCATTTAGCGTTGACTTTAGAGGTGCAGAAGGTGAAAGCCTTGCAAACATCACAGTTGAATCAGTTGATGGCGAAAATATCAAGTTCTCAGTAGCTAATATTGGTGCAGACGAAATCGTATATGCAAATGGTGGAGTACTTGCAGCAGCTGATGGAATCTATACAGTTCCTCTTGCAAGTGCAAAGGCTGAGGGCATAGCAACTCGTCTCATCGGCGATGCTGACGGCAGTAGCGCAGTGACTGCAAATGACGCAGGCATGATGCTTCTCGCAGCTTCAGGTGCAGTTAAGCTTGAAGGTGCAAATGGTGCAGCTGCTGAAGCAGTAAATGCTGAAAATTACAGTGCACGCGCTCTCAGAGTTCTTGACTGGATGATAAAGAAGGTTGACACTCTGGCATAAGCGTATAAGCTAATTTGACATAGGCTGGCCAGAAAGAAGGCTAACTAGAAAAAGGTTAATACTGGTTAATACTCCCGTATAAACCAAAAAATTTAAAAATAACAAATGACTGACGAAACTGCAAAATATTGCTAGTGGACAAATCTGTCAAAGTATGCAGCTAGTCGATCCGTCGATATGTGCGGTGAGCGAGCTGTTAATCCGTGCATCGGGCGAAACTGCTAATCCGTGCATCGGACGAAACTGCTAATCCGTGCATCGGGCGAAACTGCTAATCCGTGCATCGGACGAAACTGCTAATCCGTGCATCGGGCGAAACTGCTAATCCGTGCATCGGACGAAACTGCTAATCCGTGCATCGGGCGAAACTGCTAATCCGTGCATCGGACGAAACTGCTAATC
>CAVJDC010000080.1:0-8406 GCA_963648085.1 Anaerovoracaceae bacterium | reverse complement strand
ATGCTTTACTTTCCAATCTTGAATCGATGCTTTAATCTCACAATACTGTCCTTTCCAATCTTGAATCAACGCTTTAATCTCACAATACTGTCCTTTCCAATCTTGAATCGATGCTTTAATCGGGAGTTTGACACCGTTCGTTCTTCGATTTATATTGATTTTCAATTGCAAATGTCATATAATACATATTTGTGTTAAAAATAAGGAGGGCAATTCATTGACTGATTCAAATTTAAGAAATATCGCGATTATTGCACATGTTGACCATGGCAAGACTACGCTAGTAGACGAAATGCTCAAGCAAAGCGGCATTTATCGTGAAAATCAGAATGTCGTCGAGCGTGTTATGGACTCAAATGACCTCGAACGCGAAAGAGGTATTACAATACTCGCAAAAAATACTGCTGTTGACTACAATGGCGTGAAGATAAATATTGTTGACACTCCGGGACATGCTGACTTTGGGGGCGAGGTTGAGCGTATACTCAAGATGGTAAATGGTGTCATTCTTCTCGTTGATGCTGCTGAAGGACCTATGCCTCAGACAAGATTCGTTCTTTCTAAAGCACTCGAGCTCGGCCACAAGGTCATTATTGCAATAAATAAGATTGACAGGCCTGACAGACGTATTGATGAGGTCATTGATGAAATTCTTGATCTTCTCATTAATCTAAATGCAGACGACGAGCAGCTTGATTCCCCTATTCTATTCTGTTCTGCAAAGGCGGGCACTGCATCTCTTAGCCAGGATGAGGAGGGAACGGATTTAAGACCGCTCTTTGAGACCATTCTTGAGCACATTCCTGCTCCTGAGGCTGACTACAGCAAACCATTCCAGATGCTTGTATCGGCTCTTGATTACAATGAATTTGTAGGACGGATCGCTGTGGGACGAATCGAACGCGGAAAGCTAACTCACAATCAGGATGTTGTAGTTTGCAATTATCATGACCAATCTTCGAGCAAGAAGGTTCGTGTCTCATATATGTACGAATATAATGGTCTTGGCAGAACTCAGGTTGAAGAGGCTTATGCTGGAAATATCATCGCAATTTCTGGTATAGATGACATTACTATAGGCGACACGATCTGTGCTCCTGAAGCCTTAGAACCACTGCCATTTGTACAGATATCTGCACCTACTATGGAGATGACTTTTGTTGTCAATGATTCTCCATTTGCCGGACGAGAAGGAAAATATGTGACTTCCAGAAATCTCAGAGAACGCCTTCGCCGTGAAACTCTCAAGGATGTATCTTTGAGGGTGACTGAAACTGATTCTACAGATGCTTTTAATGTCGCTGGCAGAGGCGAAATGCACCTCTCAATTCTTATTGAAAATATGAGAAGAGAGGGTTACGAATTTGCTGTATCACCTCCTCGCGTGCTGACTAAAGAAATCGACGGCAAGCTCTGTGAACCAATCGAGCGTCTGATTGCTGACGTTCCAGAGAAGTCTATGGGTGCCGTAATAGAAAAGCTAGGGGCTAGAAAGGCTGAGATTGTTCAGATGGTTCCATCTGGAGACAGAATGAAAATAGAATTTCTTGTTCCTTCTAGAGGACTTTTTGGTTATAGAAACGAATTTCTCACTGACACGCGGGGTGAAGGAATCATGACATCTGTATTTGACAGCTATGCTCCTTATAAAGGCGAAGTTGCAAGGCGCACTACTGGGAGTCTTGTCGCTTTCGAATCAGGTGAATCAAATGCATATGGGCTCTTCAATGCACAGGACAGAGGTGCGCTTTTTGTAGGCCCTGGTATGGACATTTATGAAGGTATGGTCATCGGTGTCTCTCCAAAAGCAGGGGATATAAATGTAAATGTATGCAAGAGAAAAAATCTCACAAACATGCGTGCAGCAGGAAGTGAAGAATCTCTTCGTCTTGTACCTGTCAAGAATATGAGCCTTGAGCAATGTCTCGAATTTCTTGCCGACGACGAGCTTCTTGAAGTCACTCCAAAGAGCCTGCGTCTTAGAAAATCTATACTAAACAACCAGGAAAGAGCAAAATTCAGAGCACACGAAAGAAGCAAATAATTTCACTCAAAGCCGCATTTTAGCCGCTGCATTGCAAGCTGCATATCGAAATTTTCTTGTTTGAGCAAAATTTCTAGGATATATTGCGCATATGGTGTATAATGTTGTTAATTGAAATTTTCAACTCTCCTCCCATCACCTAAAGGTTGTGGGATTTATCCCATAGCATATGAAAGGATTTATTTATGAAGATTATGGAGTCCGCAGAAAATTATTTGGAAACGATACTCGTTCTCAGCAAAAGACATGGAACTGTAAGATCTGTGGATGTTGCTCATGAACTAAACTTTTCAAAGCCAAGCGTAAGTATTGCGATGAAAAAACTAAGAGAGAGAGAGCTTATTGAGTTTGATGAAAATGGCTCTATTCTCTTTCTCCCAGAAGGCAGGCGCATAGCAGAGGCCATATATGACAGACATGTGACGCTATCAAAGGCTCTTCAGCTTCTTGGTGTAGATCCTGCTGTCGCTGATGCTGATGCATGCAAGATAGAGCATATCATAAGTGAAGAGACTTATCAGCATGTTCGTGCACATATAGCTAAGCACGATGTGAAATAAGTGAAAACTAAAATTACAGACCGCCAATGCTGCATATTTCGCAGCACTGGCGGTCTTTTCGTTTATTACATTTTAGAAAGCTGGACTCTTTGATACTTAGATTCTCTCTATTTTACAAATCTCTTTCTGAATCGTCTTTCATACTCTTCGATGAGTTCATCTCTGAAATGCGGGTCTGAAATATTTATAAGAGCCTTTGCTCTGTCCTCAAGAGATTTGCCCTTGAGCTTTGCTATGCCATATTCGGTCACTACATAGCTTACATCTTCTCTCGTCATACTCACTTCTGCACCATGTGCTATAAATGGCGTAATCTTTGAAACAAGCTTGCCTGAGAAGTCAGGAACACTAGCGGTCATAGCGATTATGCCCTTGCCTTTTCTGTCCGGAGCCATTGTGGCACCTCTCGTAAGGCTCGGCTGTCCGCCTACACCACTAAATTGAAATTCCCCAATGCTCGCAGATACAACTTGTCCCATCAAATCCACACCAACGCTTGAATTTACAATGCACATCTGAGATTGACGAGAAATCATATATGGGTGATTGCAATATTCAGCTGTCTGAAAATTGACTGCCGGATTTCCATCAACAAAGTCATAAACTTTTCTTGTGCCCATTACAAATGAAACTGTCATCACCCCTGGATCTGTAGTACAATGTTCATTTGTGATAACTCCATTTTCTACGAGACCAAGAATTCCATCAGAAAACATATCCGAAAATACGCCCAGCTCCTTCTTTTTTCCCAGAAAATGGCATACTGCATCAGGAATTGAACCTATACCAAGCGAAATGGTTGCCTTGTCTGGAATAAGGGAAGCACAATATTCCCCAATAGCCATCTCAGCATCGCCTATGCGAGGTGGCTGAAGCTCTAAAAGCTCCTGCTCTGCCTCAACTATGTAATCTATTTTACTTACATGCAGCAAAGTATTTCCGTAAGTAAATGGCATTCTGCTATTTACCTGAGCAATGATGATTTTTGCATTGTCTACTGCAGGACGCGTGTAATCGACAGAGACACCAATTGATACGTAGCCTTTTTCATTTGGAGGAGATACCATTACGAGCATTACATCCGCTTTGAATGTTCCGTCTTCAAAAAAACGTGTAGCCTGATAATAATGATTTACGGTGACGTCACCATAGCCATCTGCCACACACTGTCTCGTAGACGGGCTTAGGAACCATCCGTCAAAGCGGAAATTATCTTTGTACTCTGGTCTGGCATATTTTCCAGGGCCTAACGTATTCATGTGATGAATAGTTACATCTTTGTACGCTGCTGCATTTTCTACCATAGCATCAATGAGAACAGTTGGTTCTCCAGCACAATGCCCAAATACTACATGGTCACCATTTTTGATAACCTTGACAGCCTCACTAGCTGTACACAGTCTTTCACTGTATAATTGCTTCCAGTCTTTCATAATGATAATTCCTCCGATTCTAGTTGACTTAGCTGCGTGCTGCAGATATGCTTCCGACAGTTACGGGCATTGTTTGATTGCATCTGGCATTATTTGTAATTTTGTCAGTAGTTGGCAGCTTCGTCAATTTTCAGGCACATATAGCCGCATATGACTCCTTCAAGCTCTTAGATTTTATCAAGAGCCTGCTTTATATCTTCGATAATATCTTCAGCATTTTCAATACCTACTGAGAAACGGATCAGGTCTGGTGAAACGCCTGCTTCTTCAAGCTGCTGATCTGAGAGCTGACGATGTGTCGTGCTGGCAGGATGAAGTACACATGTTCTTGCATCTGCAACATGAGTAGCTATAGCAGCAAGTCTTAAGCTGTCCATAAATCTTGTAGCAGCTTCACGGCCGCCCTTTACCCCGAATGAAATGACACCGCATGTGCCGTCAGGCATATATTTCTTTGCAAGCTCATGATACTTGCTCGAAGGCAATCCTGGATATTCAACCCAAGTGATTCTTTCGTCCGATTCCAGGAATTCAGCGACCTGCTGAGCATTTTCACAATGCTTCTTCATTCTGAGTGGAAGAGTTTCTAGTCCCAGATTGAGGAGGAATGCATTGTGTGGTGAAGGGATTGAGCCAAGATCTCTCATGACCTGAGCTGTTGCTTTTGTAATAAATGCTTTCTCACCAAAAGCTTCACTGTAGACGATACCATGATAAGAATCATCTGGTTCTGTCATGCAAGGGAATTTGTCCTTGTGTGCCATCCAGTCAAACTTGCCTGATTCTATGATTGCCCCGCCTACGCTTGTGGCATGTCCATCCATATACTTTGTAGTGCTGTGAGTGACAATATCAGCGCCAAATTCGATAGGTCGGCAATTTACAGGTGTAGGGAAAGTATTGTCAATGATAAGAGGTACTCCATGTGCATGAGCAGCTGAAGCAAACTTTTCAAAATCAAGCAACACTAGCGAAGGATTTGAGATACTTTCTGCAAATACGCATCTAGTATTTTCCTTAAATGCTGCCTCGAGTTCTTCAGGTGTACAATCAGGCTCAACAAATGTAACATCAATTCCCATCTTTCTCATAGTGACATTGAGCAGATTGAATGTCCCGCCATAAATTGCTGATGAACTTACGATATGCTGTCCGCTTTCACAGATATTGAACATAGCATAGAAATTTGCAGCCTGACCAGAAGATGTCAGCATACCTGCAGTTCCACCCTCCATCTCAGCTATTTTTGCTGCAACAGCGTCATTTGTAGGATTCTGAAGTCTTGTATAAAAATAGCCTTCAGCCTCCAAATCAAACAGCTTAGCCATCTCTACACTTGACTCATATTTAAAAGTAGTTGATTGGTAAATAGGAAGGACTCTGGCCTCTCCATTTCCTGGTTCATATCCTGCCTGTACACTTATAGTATTTATACCTCTCTTGCCCATAATATTCTTTCATTTTCCTTTCTTTTACAATAATTTATTCTTAATAATAATTCATGCTTAATGACTTAATAAAAACATATCACGAGATATCCCCACCTATACAGGAGAACCCCCTCCATAGGCAGACTTCACTGCGTGCCGCTGCAAGCTGCACAACAGGCATCTATGCGATGCTTTATAAATCATAGCTCTGCAAGAAATAGCTCTATAGCGGTCCTTTCATCCATATATCCAGATTTTACATTTGAATCTGCTCTATATGCCTTCATAAGTATAGAATGAAGTCTTTCAGATGTAAACCTGCGAGAGTAGCCAAGTGCCTTTTTTATCCTAAATTCGTGAATCTGCAGCTCTGACTTTATCTCTCTTAGACTCATTCCGTCGGAGTTCATCTCCATCGCCATAAGTATCAGCTCAAACTGGGAGCAAATCGTGGAAAGCAATACGAAAGGACTTGTCCCGCGGTCTATAATATTTCCTGCCACGTAAAGAGCTTCCCGTATATTTCCTTCTGATATGGCATCAGTTAGTCTAAATATATCGTGATCTATATTTCCTTCTACGCTCTTCATCACAGCATCTGAAGTAATATCTGCATCACAGAGAGCTGAAGCCTTTTCTATATCTGCCACAAAGCTGTCTAGGGTGTAGTCAGAATCTCTGTCAAAATATCCAGACCTGTCTATCATAAGTGAGATCACTGCAGAATCGATATTTTGTCCGTGCGCCCTGAATCTTTTCTTTATGAAGGAAGTAAGCATCTTTCTGTTTATCTTGTCAAAATCAAACATTTTGCCATGCTTCTTCACTGCCTTCATGATTCCCTTTGGCTCACGCTCTGGTTCTGCCAGAAATACTAGCTGCGTATACTTTGGAAGGTTTTCAATATAATCTGCAAGTGCCTTTTCATCTGTCGATGACGACTTCTCTGAGGATGCTGCTGATGTTGACTCTGCTGTTGACTCTGCTGTTGACTCTGCTGTTGTCTCTGCTGTTGTCTCTGATGATGTCTCTGATGATGAAGCGCCTCTTGAAGACTTTCTTTTGCTAAAATCTTCAACAATCACTACTTTTTTTTCCGAGAACATCGGCGGTGTCTCACATGCGTCTATTATGTCTGACTTATTCGATTGTCTTCCATCTATCCTCATAAAGTCGAAAAGTGCGGATGTTTGATTTACATATTTTTCCTCTATCTTCTTTGCTGCCCATCTTACTAGATAGCTTTCTCTTCCTGTAAAGAGAACCACGCCTGGAAGGCTTCCATCGCTTAGCGATTTGCTGAAAAGTATCGAGTCATGCTCGCGCTCTTGCTGTCTCATCAGTAACTGACCTTAAAACGACGCTCATATTCTTTGATAAGCTCTGGCCTAAAATCAGGATGAGCAATCTCTATAAGTGCGCGTGCACGTTCCTTGAGAGTCTTTCCCTTGACCTGAGCTATACCATACTCTGTGACGAAATAATCGGCATCCTGTCTTGTGACAGTAACAGACGATCCGTCGGTGATAAAAGGCTTTATGCGCGAAGTAGTCACACCATTTTTCGTATGGGTAGATGTCATTGCAAGAATAGCCTTCCCCTTTCTGTCAAGTGTGATGTCTGCACCTCTCATAAAATCCATCTGACCGCCTGTGCCGCTGATGCTTCTAAGTCCTACGGAGCTAGAAACAACCTGCCCCATAAGGTCTGCCTCGATGCATGTATTTATACATACGAGCTTTGAGCACTCCGCGATTTTAAATGGATTGTTTGTATATGCTGCTCTTCTCAGAGTAACAGCAGGATTGCCATCAGCAAAGTCATACAGCTCCTGAGTGCCCTTTACGAATGCCGCGACCATAGTACGTTTTCCAAATGATTTCTCAGAATTTGTGATCGCACCTGACTTGTAAAGATCCATCACGCCGTCGGAAATCATCTCAGCATGCACTCCTAGATTTTTCTTATCTGCAAGTGCCTCACATACAGCATCAGGAATCGAGCCTATACCTATCTGAATAGTACTTCCATCTTCGACGAGCTTTGCACAATTCCTGCCTATCTCTCTTTCTATATCCGTAATGACAGGTCGAGGTGTTTGCGGCATAGGCTCATTGCATAAGACGATCTTGTCTATTTCGCTTACATGAACGAGTGTGTCTATACTGCTGCTTCTCGGTACATTTTCATTTACCTGCACGATTATGCGGTCTGCAGACTCAATTGCCTCACGAATAAAATCAGCATTTGCCCCGCTGCTAAAATATCCATGCTCATCTGGCGGCGTCGCTTGGAACATAAAAACATCTATAGGTATGTCCCCATCAGTCAACAATCCTCCGATTTCGAAATAATAGCACGGGTAGATCACGCCTCTGCCTGCATTTACAGCCTCACGTGTGGTCTTTGATACAAATAGAGTCTCGTGGATGAAATTCTCACTATACTTTTCGTCTAGATAATCCTCTCCGCCTGCGCTCAGACCATGCATAATCTTTACATCACGAAACCGTGAAGCGTTATCCACAAGAGCTTTTACAAGGCGTTCAGGTCTTGCGGCTACACCTCCCACAAGAACACGCTCGCCACTATTTATAATACGGACCGCCTCATCTGGTGTGCAAACCTTCTGCTCATAATCCGTTTTCCAGTTTTTCATACTCAATGCCTCCGTATCCTAGATCTTTTGTCATATCTGAAGAACATCATGATTGTGATAAGTGTCACAACTACAATATTATAACACACCTGAGCACATTTAGTAATCCATTGCAGTCCTTTTGCTTATTTTATTTGCGCCAAATTCTCGTTTCCATCATTTTTCAATTTTCAACATTTATTTTGATTTCCAACCGCCTTTTGCTTAATCCCACGTCCGCTTCGTTTTTCCACCGCCTTTTGCTTAATCCCACGCCCACTTCGTTTCCCCACAGCCTTTT
>CAVJDC010000079.1:3811-8432 GCA_963648085.1 Anaerovoracaceae bacterium | reverse complement strand
GAATTTCAGAAAGAGACTTTCAAAGGTGTATTGAAAAAGGACTTTGCAAAAGGAATTTCAGAAAGAGACTTTCAAAGGTGTATTGAAAAAGGACTTTGCAAAAGGAACTTCAGAAAGAAAGTTTCAAAGGGGATTTGTAAAAAGGAACTTCTGGAGGAAAATTGCAGAATGAGCTTCCAAAAGGGATTTAAAAAATGATTTGTACGAGTGAAGATGCTGGTATAGATAAGAGGATTGATAAAATGAAGTATATAGATGATAAAATCAAGGGCGGCGCACATACGGAAGAAAGTATGAACGTTGAGAAAAAGAAAGACAAAGGTTTTCTCAAGGCATTTATCAGCAAGCTAAGAGCAGCTTTTGCTGTGTGTGCATCTTTGTTTAGGGGACTTGTATCTTTGATAGCAAGATTTGTCAGACCGGTTACCGTCAGAATAAAAAAGGTTTACAACTCAGAAAAGCTTTCGGGATTCAGAAATTTTGTGACGGTTATCGCTGGTATGATTAAGCGCATAGGTGCATTTCTTAAAAGATGTGAGGAGCACTCTATTGCTTTTACTGTTGTGCTGGGTATAGTGCTGAATCTTGTAGTAGAGATTCTCAGCAGACGTTCTCTCATTTCGGGAGTGGGGTATATGATCAGTCATCCAGCTCTATTTGCTTACAACACTCTTATAGTTATAGTTACACTAGCGCTTGCACTTCTGTTTAAGAAAAAGGATTTTGTCTACTTTGCGGTATCTGCTGTATGGCTTGTTCTTGGGGTTGCAAATTGTGTGCTTCTCGGATTTAGAACTACGCCGCTAAATGCTATGGATTTCAGAACTCTCAAGAATGTCATAAGCATATTTACAGTATATTTTTCTGCAAAGCAGATTGCCTTTATGGGCATCGGACTCGCAGCACTTATATGTATAGTGGTATTTGTTTTTGTAAAGTCACCTAAGCGCAAGAAGAATCCTATAAGGGGTGCAGTGTCTATGGCAGTCATGTGTGCAGCACTTGCGATATTCACTTCATTTTCTGTAAATACAGGCTCACTTGCAACTACATTTCACAATATTCAGGACGCGTATAAGGATTATGGATTCGCTTACTGCTTTGCATGCAGCGTAGTTGACAGAGGGATTTCTAAGCCGAGTGATTATAGTAAGGAAAGCATAGAGAGCATAGTGGAGAGTTTATCGGAAGATGATGACTCGACAACAGATGACAGCTCGTCAGCAGATTTGCAGGAAGGACAGAACGAGGATGCTGACTCAGATTCGGACGCTGTTGCAGCTAGCACCCAGAATGCATCTGCTGGCAAGATTGATGGGACTGATGCAGCTGATACTCAAAATGCATCTGCTGGCAAGATTGATGGGACTGATGCAGCTAGCACCCAGAATGCATCTGCTGGCAAGATTGATGGGACTGATGCAAATGATAAGACTGATGCGAAAAAAATCGAAGCTGCAGCGAAGGAAGCTGGTGTCGATGCTGAAGTTGTTAAGTCAGACAAGGCGACAGAAGAGACTCCAAATGTGATCATGCTTCAGATGGAATCCTTCTTTGATGTAAAGTACCTAAAAGGTGTCACATTCTCCGAGGATCCTGTGCCTGTTTTCACATCACTGAAGGAAAATTATACGTCTGGATGGCTCACTACGCCGTCATTTGGCGCAGGTACAGCAAATACTGAGTTTGAAGTTCTAAGTGGTATGAGTATAGAATATTTTGGCCCTGGGGAGTATCCATTCACTACTATTATGAGAGAAACGACTTCAGAGTCTGTCGCATATGACTTGAAGGATTATGGATATTCTACACATGCCATTCACGACCATACGGGAAAATTCTACGGACGATATCTTGTATATCCAAATCTTGGATTTGACTCATATACTTCAGTTGAGTATATGAACAATGTAGAAAGAAATCCTTTGAACTGGGCAGACGACTCGTGTCTGACAGGCGAGATTACGAAGGCAATGAACTCTACGAAGGAGCAGGACTTTGTATTTGCTGTCTCAGTTCAGGGACATGGAAAGTATCCTACAGAGGTCATAGACCCTGATCAGACTATTACTGTACAGGGCTTCAATGAAGAGGAAGCTACAGGATTTGAATATTATGTAAATCAGATTCACGATATGGATGCATTTTTAGGGGAGCTTACAGCAGAACTTGAAGCTTCAGATGAGCCTACTGTTCTTGTAATTTATGGCGATCACCTGCCAAAATTCTCGATAGAAGCAAGCGATCTTGAAAATGGAAACATATACCAGACAGAGTATGTCATGTGGAACAATTTTGGGCTAGAGAAGAATGACAAGGATCTAAAGACATACCAGCTCTATTCATATGTGATGGATTGTCTCGGAATGGACAATGGAGTCATTACAAAGCTTCACCAAAATAAGTCTGATTCTGATGATTATTACAGCTCACTTTACAGACTACAATATGATATCCTTTATGGAAATTGTTATGCTTACGGCGGAAGTAAACCCTTTGAGACTGTAGATATGCAAATGGGAATCGATCCGATATCTATCACAGATATCACTGCAGTTGGGACAAAATTATATGTAAAGGGCGAAAATTTCACTGCAGGGAGCAAGATTTTTATAAACGGAAAGCAAGTGAAGACTACCTTCCTCAATCCTGGCAGAATTGAAGCAAATTGTGGTCAAAAAATCGATGACGGTGATGAGATTGCAGTTGTTCAGATGAGCAGTCAAAAGACACATCTAAGTACCACAGACACATGGATATGGCATGCTGACGGGATAGAATTGAAACCTGCGGAAGAAGACGAAAAGTGGGATTTGATGGATGATGACCGCAAGCTTACAGACAAAGAGCTCGAAGAAGATATAAAAATTGATGCAGGCGAGTAGTTCAAAAGACTTAAAATAAGATATATTTCAGCGGTGTGACAGAGATATGATATCTCCGCCACACCGTTTTCCTTTTATGGATTTTTGCGAGGCTACAATGTATAATAAAATATTATACAAGGAGAAAAGTTATGGGTTATCAAAGGAATTTATTTGACTATCTGCCAATTTCAGCAAGTCATTTTCCAGACAAAATTGCATTTTCGGATGAGAAAAATGAGCTAAGCTACAGGCAGATTCTTGAAAAATCATACAGAGCGGGGGCATTTCTCAACAAAAGATATAATGCTATAAGTAAACCTGCTGCTGTTGCTGTAGGGAGAACTGCTGAAACCATAGCGGCTTTTATGAGCATTCTTGCTGCAGGTATGTTTTATGTTCCGATTGATATAGACATGCCAAGTCAGCGTATGAAAAAGATTCTTGAGAAGGTCGAGCCAGTCTGCTTTATGATGCCTGAGGCGTTGAAGGAAAAGCTTGCAGATATTTTGGATGTCTGTGAGGTCGTCTCTTTTGAGGAAGCATTTGAGTGTACTGCGCAAGCTAAAGTCACATACGAAACAGATGATGGTCTTGGGGCTAGTGGATGTCACGAAACAGATGATGATCTTGGGGCTAGTGGATGTCACGAGACTGATGATGGCCTCGGGGCTGGTGGACGTGCAGAATCTTATGACTATGCAGAGGGAGAATTGAGTCTCAGTCATGATATAGAAGAATGCAAGCGGGTATGTGATGAAGCAAGAAAAAGTGTTCTAGATACAGATCCTGCATATATGATATTTACGTCGGGATCTACGGGTTTTCCTAAGGGAATCGTGATTTCTCACAGATCTGCTATAGATTTTACAGAATGGATGTCGGAGACATTTGATTTCTGTGAGGATGATATCTTCGGGAATCAAGCACCATTTTACTTTGATCTTTCAGTCAAGGATATATATCAGACGCTGAAAAATGGGGCATCGTGCCATATTATACCTAAGAAGCTATTTATGTTTCCGAAGCTTCTTCTTGAGCTTGCGGAAAAAAAGCACATTACTGCATTTGTGTGGGCGACGTCTGCATTTCATCTTGTGGCAAATTCAGGGGCTCTCTCAAAGGTGCAGCCTTCAGCACTCAGACAAGTTATTTTGGGAGGAGAGGCTCTTGGAGCGAAGCAGCTTAATGTGTGGAAAAGATGTCTTCCTGATGTGAGATATGTAAATCTTTATGGCCCGACTGAGGTGACTGTTGACTGTGCATATTATATAATAGAACGTGATTTTAAAGATAGTGATATGATTCCTGTGGGATATCCATGTGAAAATATGCAGATAATGCTTCTTGATGAGAATCTCAAGGCGGTTTCGCAGGGCGAGCCAGGTGAAATCTGTGTGAGGGGCGCAGGGATAGCGCTTGGATATTATGGTGATACAGAGAAGACGGCGGCATCTTTTATACAGAATCCGCTAAATGACAGATATAGAGATATCATCTATCGTACTGGTGATATAGGAGTAATGAAATCCGATGGGCTTATTTATTTCAAGTCTAGAGGAGACGGTCAGATAAAGCATATGGGTTACAGGATAGAAACGGGTGAAATCGAGACGGCGCTAAATTCTCTTGCAGAAATCACAAATGCTGTATGTATTTTTGATGCTGACAAGGACAAGATTGTTGCATTTTACTCGGGAATTGCTGAGAAACAAGAAATTTTAAAAAAATTGTCTGATTTTGTGCCAAAGTATATG
>CAVJDC010000079.1:0-3720 GCA_963648085.1 Anaerovoracaceae bacterium | reverse complement strand
ATATGTATCCAAACATTTTTGTGAAGCTTGATGAGCTTCCGACAAATGCAAATGGGAAAACAGACCGCGCAAGGCTGAAAAAAGATTACTTTGAAGGTCAGTTTAGTTGATGAGGACAAAATGTGATGTGTTGGCGGTCAGTTGTCAGATTCGATGATCGTGATTGTGGAGACAGAAATTTCAGCATGTGTCAGATGGCGTTCGAGGCTTATGTGCTAAATCAGCATATGGCTGCAGCATGCGGGGTGTGAGGGATGAGACCGTGAGAGCATGGCATGCGGCAGATGATTGCCGCAGCTTTGACATGCAGTATGCGGCGTTGCTATAAAGTGGGATTGTGATGACTATGAGAATAGATAAAATTAGGAAGGCTGACAATTACAAAGATTATTCAAAACTGATCATGTCACAGATGAAGCGTGATGTGATGACGAACAGCTTTATGTCTGGCAGTGAGATCAAGGCTGAGATCAGCTGCGGAAATCTATTTTATGCGCTGCTCGACGGGGGCCTTCTTATATTTAGGCGACGTGATGGTCATGTGCGGTTGAATTATTATATTCGTGATATCGAGAAGATGAAAGATGCATCTGATGTGATTTCTGATGCAGCCTCTAAGATGTCTGAGCTTTGTGGCTGTGATCCTGATGGTGAGTGTCCAGTAGTCTGCGAGGTCGTGAAAAAGCCGGATGCCGTGCAGGGTACTCAGTCTGTGATGTGCGAAATGGATGATATGCTTGGAAGTGCGGGTTTTTTAAAGGCACTTAGGCGTATGAGAATGCATCGTGGTAAAATTGATATGATGTCGACGGTTCTATGTGATAATGATGAACGCCTGCATGCAGTATCTGACGGATATGACGATTCTTCGAGAGCACCTGACAAATGTGAAGGGGAGCCTGAAGCTATGATATTTGACCCTGACAAGAAAGCACTTTTGAAGGTTGTTGGATGTGAAGAGTCTGCGAGAGTGCAGATAGATGGTCATGATGAAAGTGCGGTTGCAGAGGCTGATGGCTTTGATGTGACTGTGAGGATTGCATGCAGCAAGGATCTTGAGAAAGTGAAGAAGCTTCTTTATGACAATTTTGACAGTATGACGGGCTGCCTGCCGACTGACAATGAGCTTGCAAGTGATATTGATGCTGGAAATTATATATATGCCGAAAAATGCGGCATGCCAGCGGGTATCATACATTTTGAAAAAAATAAGAAATCATCAGAAATCAGACATCTTGCAGTTTCACGCACTATGAGAGAGTGTGGAATTGCGTCGAGAATGTTTGCATTTTATATATCAAAGACTCAGAAAGAAAAAAATTTGGTATGGGTGAGAAAAGAAAATGATAATGCGATTGAATTTTACAGATATTGCGGATACGAGCCTGACGGGTGGACGTCTGAAGTGTATGTGAGATAAATGACGTCTTTGACTGCCCATGTAATCTCGCTAGTTGGTGAAGCAGCAGCTGAGAATGGGAAAAAAGTTTGTGGCTTGTGTGATAATAAATAGTTTTGAAAATAAATAGCAATGTAAAGAAAAATAATAGGAGGAAAAAAATGGAAAAGCTTTTAAAAATACTTGAGGATATCTGCCCTGGCACGGATGTTGCTGCATGCAAGACTTTTATTGATGATGAAATTATCGATTCTTTCGATATGGTTTCTCTTGTGGGAGAAATAATGGACGCTTTTGACGTTGAGATTGATGTTGATGATCTTATTCCAGAGAATTTCAACTCAGCAGAAGCTATTATGAAGCTGATCGAATCACGCAGAAGCTGATTTTTGAGTGAAAGGCTTGCATAATGGCGACTGATGCTTGATGCAGTCATGCGTGTTGGCGCTGGCTAGATGTGCTGTCATGTGTGACGGCGTTGGTTTGCGGAATTCTCATGCGTGTGTCGACGCTGGTTTGAGGAGTTCTAATGCGTGTTGGCACTGGCTAGAGGTGCTGTCATGTGTGACGACGCTGGTTTGCGGTGGACGACGATGTCGATTGGATTATAAATAAGGAAATTGAAAAATGTCATTTACATCATTGATTTTTCTGTGTCTTGTTGTGGTATCTTTGGTGCTATATTATAGCATTCCTGGCAAGGTGCGCTGGGTGGTTCTCCTTGCTGCGGATTACATTTTTTACATATATAGCGGAATCGCGATGGCCGGATATCTCGTCGCAGCGACTGCAGTTACTTTCATTGCGGGACTGTGGCTTGAGGGACTTAATGCCAAAAAATCTGAGATGCCGAAAATAAAATTAAAAAAGAAGAAAAAGGCAGTTGCGGCAACTGCATTGGTATTTAACTTTGGGATGCTTTACATTCTAAAATATCTGGGTGGAACATCTGCTTTTATATCCCAGATTACTGGGCTGAAGCTGCCTGAGCTTAGTTTGGCTGTACCGCTTGGTGTCTCTTATTACATATTCCAGTCGTGTGGATACGTGATAGATTGTTATAGAGGAAGATATAAAGTCGAGCACAATTTTTTCAAGTATGCTCTGTTTGTATCGTTCTTCCCACAGATGATACAGGGTCCTATCAGCAGACACCGAGATTTGGGAAAGCAGCTTATAGAGCCGCACGAGCTGGATTATGAAAATATCCGCAGTGGTATACAGCTCATGCTCTGGGGTTATTTTAAAAAGCTTGTGATCGCAGACCGCGCAGGTGTACTTGTAAATACAGTATTTGGCGATTATGGCAGTTATACGGGAAGCATAATTGTCGTGGCAGTGATTTTTTACTGCATTCAGCTTTATTGTGACTTTTCTGGCGGGATAGATGTCGCTAGGGGTGCTGCGCAGATGTTTGGAATAAATCTTGCTGAAAATTTCAAAAGACCTCTGTTTGCCGATTCTGTTTCTGATTATTGGCGAAGATGGCATATTACGCTTGGCTCGTGGATGAGAGATTACGTATTTTATCCGATATCGCTTTCAAAGCCTTTCACTAAGCTGGGCAAATTTTCGAGAAAAAAATTTGGAGGAATATTTGGAAAGATTCTTCCTACGTCGCTTGCGACATTTATAGTTTATCTGATAATAGGAATCTGGCATGGCTCCAGCATAAAATTTATAGTATTTGGTCTTTGGAACGGCAGCATTATCACGGCGTCACTTCTTCTTGAACCGATGTTCGTGAAAATATGTGCCAGTCTAGGTATTGAGCGTGAATCTGCAGGATGGCATGTGTTTCGCATAATGCGAACAGCAATAATAGTTTTCCTCGGACGGTATATGACCAGAGCAGCATCTTTTTATGATGCAATTGCAATGCTTAAGGCGTCATTTGTGTCGTTTGGGGCATATGCTTTGACTGACGGAACTATCATGCAGCTTGGAATGACAGCAATGGACTTTGCTGTGGTTGCGGCAGGCGTGCTATGCATGCTGATTGTAGAGGCATTTCAGGAGAAGGGCATTCATATTCGTAAGACGCTTGCAGAAAAAAATTCTGCTTTGCAATTTCTTGCGATGCTTGCTCCGACGCTTGCAGTTATTTTATTTGGCATATGGATAAAGGGCGATATTACTGCGGGATTTATTTATATGCAATTTTAAATCATAGAATAGAGAACTGCGACGACGTGCACGGAGTTGTGGCGATATGCTGCAATGGCACGGAGTTGTGGTGATATGCTGCAATGGCACGGAATTGTGGCGATATGCCGCAATGGCATGGAGTTGTGGTGGTATGCTGCAATGGCACGGAGTTG
>CAVJDC010000078.1:1814-8444 GCA_963648085.1 Anaerovoracaceae bacterium | reverse complement strand
AGCACACCTTCCAGCTTCCTTACATCTTGCAGGAAATTCCTTGTCGATCTTTTCAAAGCAGTAATTTGAAAGATGCGGAACATTTGAGCGGTAAGGCAAGATCCTTGAGTCAGACGGCATAATATCATCTGTAGTAATATTGTCTCCTGCATGCAATACCACAGTAACTTCCAAAGAATCTGAAAGTGGTTCATTTAGAGGGAATGGCTTGATATTTGGTCCCATTGCAACAGGGGTATTTTCCTTGGTGCTATCCTTCGGATAAACTATAAAGTTGTCGTTGAATTCAAAGCTTACAGGCTCGATCTGCGCAAGTTCTGTTCCAAGACCTGTAGTAAGTACACCCTCAATTGCAGAAATCGCAGCGGTCTCTGGACTTACAAGATAGATATCAGCATCATTTGTGCCGCTTCTGCCCTTGAAATTTCTATTGAATGTCCTTAGAGAAACACCACCAGACTTAGGCGACTGACCCATTCCGATACATGGTCCGCATGCATTTTCAATAATCCTTGCGCCTGCATTTATCATATCAGCAAGAGCTCCATTTGATGCAAGCTTAGAGAGAATCTTGCTTGATCCCGGTGAAATAACGAGACTGACATCTTCATTCACTTTTTTACCTTTAAGAATCTGAGCAACCTTCATAAGATCTGCATATGAAGAATTTGTGCAGCTTCCGATTGCAACCTGGTCTATCTTTATCTTGCCAATATTTTTTATGGAATCTACATTGTCTGGGCTGTGAGGCTTAGCAGCAAGAGGCTCAAGCTGCGAAAGATCAACCTCAAGGACTGAATCATATACCGCATCTGCATCTGCACTAAGAGGTCTGAAATCAGCTCCTCTACCCTGCGATTCCATATATGCCTTTGTATTTTCATCACTTGGGAATATAGAAGTAGTAGCTCCAAGCTCTGCACCCATATTTGTAATAGTTGCTCTGTCTGTAACTGAGAGAGTCTTTACACCCTCACCTGTATACTCTACGATTTTACCTACGCCGCCCTTTACAGTAAGCTTTTGAAGGACATAAAGTATTATGTCCTTTGCTGAAACCCAAGGTCTAAGCTTTCCTGTAAGCTTTACATTTATGACCTCAGGGCATGTAAGAGAATATGTTCCCTTTGCCATTGCAACAGCTACGTCTAGACCGCCCGCACCAATAGCTATCATGCCGATGCCGCCGCCTGTAGGTGTATGGCTGTCAGAGCCGATAAGTGTCTTGCCTGGAATACCAAAATTTTCAATATGTAAGTGATGACAAATCCCATTTCCTGGCTTAGAAAATAATACTCCGTGTCTCTTTGCTACACTTTTGATAAACTCATGATCGTCAGCATTCTCAAAGCCTGTCTGAAGCGTGTTGTGGTCGATATAAGCCACAGAAAGCTCCGTCTTGATCTTCTCAACATCAAGAGCCTCAAGCTGAAGATATACCATAGTTCCTGTAGAATCCTGAGTTAATGTCTGGTCTATCTTGATCTTAATCTCTTCTCCTGGAATCATCCTTCCTTCAACGAGATGTTCTTCGAGTATTTTATACGCAAGTGTCTTACCCATTACTATACGTTCCTCCCTAGTTCATTAGCTGCTGCGACAGCAAGCTATCATGCCGTCTCAAGCATATTAATTACTTTAAATTTCCACTGCGACGCAGCGAATTGCGAATACAATCACTATTAAAATATACATTTTCCTCTTTTGTATACAATTATATTGTTAAAAAATGTTTTTGTAAATACCATATATACAATTTGTCATATTTTTTTTAGATTCATCTTTTCTGCCTCTTTACTGCCAGATATTCCCACCAAATAAAAAACTCCCTTCATGATTGAAAGTGATTTTTTAGTCACAATCTTTCATAAAGGGAGCATATTTCATATCCCATTCCTAAGCTTTGTCTTTAAATTTCTTTTTTCTGATTCGTCTGAAGAAATAATTTCTCTTATCTGTTCGAGAACACCTTCCACCTCAGCTTCAAATTCTCTTGCAGAAACTCTAAGAACACCTGAGCGCAGCGCCGAAAGCTGAATGAGAGCATCTGAAGTCACGACACGCACATTGTAATGAGGACCTATAGTGTCTGCAAGCTTCTGGATATACATATCTCCTGTCTCACGTTCTTCCGTAAAGACAATGTGAATTCCATTTCTGTCAATCTTTTTTCGTTTTCCGCCTGATACCTTGTATGCGTCAAATACAAGCACAAGCTCGCAGCCTTTGAAAGCCCTATAATTTTCAAGCTTCTCTATAAGCTTCTCACGAGCATAATCTATGTCCGACTTAGCTTTATCCTTGAGACTTTTCCAAGAAAATACCATATTATATCCGTCGACAATCAAATATTCTTTCTTTCTGGCAGCAGTTTTCAGCTTTGGAATTTCCTCACTGCCTGGATCAGGCATAATAAAATAAGATTCTTTTTGTCCTAAAGAGCCACGTGATTCAGCACCAAATTCACGTCTCATGAAATCGTCGAGCATTCGTTCATCATAGTCATAATTGTTCTGATTTTCCTTAGCTAAGCTGGTCTTTTCAGTCGCCTCATATTTTTCTTTAAGCAAAACATCCTCTGACTTCTTCTCGGAAGCTTCAGGAAGCATAATACTTAGATGTGTATAATTATCTACTTCATACCACTTGATATTCACACCTGCCCCGTGAGAGCAGAATACAGAATCTCCTGTATTTGCAAGATCACTTTCTGGGTCATATCCGTAAGATTCTATAATCTTATCCTGATTGTGGCATGTCGAATATCCACTCACAGTCATGCTCAGATGACCTTTTCCATGTGAATATGCAGCTACTTCAGAGCTGTATCCTCTTAATGCAGAAACAGGAGCGCTGCCGGTAATAACAGCAGTTTCTGTAAGGCTTTCTTCTATTTCAAATGTACCATGTCTCAGCTTGATGTCATTTATAGCTCTGCCGATATGTTCTGACGGAACCTCAAGCCTGAAGCTATAGAGAGGCTCAAGTAGTGCAGCATTGCCTAAAGCCGCGGCTTTCATCAGTCCTTGTCTTACTGCTCGATAAACTGCTTGTCTAAAGTCACCACCTTCAGTATGCTTCTGATGAGCCTTCCCCGCCACAATCGTGATCATCATGTCTGTGATAGGTGCACCTATAAGTGCGCCTTTGTGTGGTTTCTCGGCAAGGTGAGTCATGATAAGCCGCTGCCAATTTCTGTCAAGAAGATCTTCGCTGCATGACGACTTGAAAACGAGTCCGCTTCCTCTTGGGAGCGGCTCCATCAAAAGATGCACCTCTGCATAATGGCGAAGCGGCTCAAAATGTCCAGCTCCAAGCACTGGGGCTGTAATTGTCTCACGGTACATTATACGTCCGTCTGTAAATTCTATATCACAATCAAATCTTTCAGACATTATACTTTTAATAATTTCAGTCTGAATATCTCCCATAATGTCAGCAAAAATCTGCTGAAGCTCTTCATTCCACTCTATGTGAAGCATCGGCTCTTCTTCTTCTAAAAGCTTTAGCTTAGCAAGAGCAGATCTTACGTCTTCTCCCTTTGGAAGCTTTATTCTGTACGACAGTACCGGCAATGTTGCGAGCTCAGCCAAACCACTGTCTGTCCCCATTCCCATGCCAGGATATGTCTCCGTAAGGCCTGTAACAGTGCAGATTTCTCCAGCTGCTACAGAATTTACCGTCTCAAATTTATCACCAGAATAAAGCCGTATCTGATTGACTTTTTCTTTTTTTTCTTCGCCTTTCTCATTCTGGTATGTCAGAAGATCTTTCACGCTGAGCTTTCCGCCTGTCACTCTAAGATGCGTGAGCCTCTGACCTGTGCTGTCTCTTCCAATCTTAAAAACCCTTGCTCCGAAGTCAGCGCCGAAGTATTGAGCAAGTGTATATATTGACAGTGCTTCAAGAAAATCTTCAACACCTTCCATCTTTAGTGCAGATCCCGAATAACATGGAAACATTTTGCGCTCTAAGATCATTTGTGAGATATCAGTGTCATCTATCTTGCCATTCTCCCCATTTTCCAGATATTTTTCCATTATCTTGTCATCACAGAGTGCGATATTTTCATCACGATCGTCACTTTCCATATCTATACAATTTTCTGACAATGATTTTCTGATGTCTGACATTATCTTGAAATGGTCCGCCCCGACAAGGTCAGTTTTATTTATGAAAATAAAAACAGGCACTTCATATCGTTTGAGAAGCTCCCACAACGTAGATGTATGTGACTGTACGCCGTCCGTACCACTGATCAGCAAAATTGCATAATCCATGACAGATATCGCACGCTCCATCTCAGCCGAAAAGTCAGCATGTCCCGGTGTGTCTATCAGAGTCACTTCAAGATCACCATAAGCAAATCTAGCCTGACTTGAAAAAATCGTGATTCCTCTGCTCTTTTCAAGTGAGTGTGTATCCAAATGAGCATCCTTATGGTCCACCCTTCCAAGCTTTCTTATGCTGCCAGTCGTGTAAAGAATCGCTTCAGAAAGAGTCGTCTTTCCACAGTCTACATGTGCCAAAATCCCCGCTGTAATATGTCTCATCATGTCACCTCCCCTCGTAATTATTGTTGCCTAACATGCATCTTATTTAAAGTCACTAAATGCGCTAATTTACTTTTTGTCTGTCTTCGGCGTAACAAGATATATTGCCGGTGCCTTTTTTGTCTGATTTGTCATCTCTATAAATGCAACATGATAATCTTTAGATGAAAGCTCATTAAAAAATCTGCCGAGCACGTCTGCCTCATTTGCACCCGCATCATGGCCTCTATATACAACGACAGATACTATTCCTCCTGTTTTTACAAGACTAAGTGCCTGCTTCACAGCGCAAAGTGTACTGTCACTTTGAGTTACAATTTCTTTATTTTCGCCTGGCATATATCCCAGATTAAATACAAATGCAGAAATGTCTCCCCGCAAATCAGACAGATACTCATCTAGCTTTGAATGAGAATCGTGCACAAGCTTAGCTCTCGCCGACATCCCGTGTTCTTCCAAAATGGCAGCTGTATTTTCAAGTGCATGCATCTGTATATCAAAAGCATATACCTTTCCAGTACTTCCAACAGCTTCAGCTAGAGCTAACGTGTCAAAGCCATTTCCCATAGTGCAGTCAACAGCAATGTCGCCCTCTTCAATGTATTCCTTTACAATATGCATTGCAAGTGATGTCGTTCTTACTATAAGATTTTCTCTCATATTTCTCATATAAGATTTCGCCTACTTACTCTTAAGGCTCTGCATTTTACATGAGCCAATTTTTCATATATAGATCCGTACATTATAAATGCACTATTTAATATTCTTGAGATAATTTATCTCGTTTACAGTCATTTTTCGATACATTCCAGGCTTTAGATGAGCCATCTGAAGATTGCCGATTGCAATTCTTTCCAAATGAATCACTTTATGACCAACTGCCTCAAACATACGTCTTACTTGCCTATTTTTGCCTTCAGTGATTCTTATCTTTACTGTCGACTTTCCTTCTGATTGGCTAATAATCTCGACTTCGGCAGGTCGTGTGACATAACCACCTATATCTACCCCTTTTTCGAGCCTCGCTGCTTCCCTGTTAAGAAACATTCCTGAAACTTCAGCTATATAAGTCTTATATAATTTTGTCTTCGGACTAGTGAGTTTATATGCGAGCTCGCCATCATTCGTTAAAATCAGCATCCCAGATGTATTGTAGTCGAGTCTTCCGACAGGATATATACGTTCCTTTATGTCTGATATAAGATCCATTACGGAGTCTCTTCCGTGCTCATCATCTACTGTAGTGACATATCCTACAGGCTTATTTAGAAGATAATATACCATGCGTTTTTCTGGCTTAATCTTCGTATCGTTTACAGATACTTCATCACCATCCTGTACGTCATATCCACACTCTGCAACAGCGCCATTCACCTTTACTTTTCCGGCATTTATAAGCTCATCTGCTTTTCTTCTAGAACACACACCGCTGTGCGATATGTATTTATTTAATCTCATAATAAAACCTCATTCAAATATCATTAGATATCATCAAATATTCTTCTTTATCCTCAATCCAACAGCGACTAATTTTCACCTTTATGCTTTCCAGTAATAATATTCTGGAAATAACGCAGCTCTTCTTCTCGGCACAGTGGCTCCGCCATAGGCTTTTTGTCTTCTGCTTCACTGTACTCTAGACGCATCACATGAGAGTTTTCAGTACTATAAATTGGCCACTCATCTCCAGGGTTTCCATATTTTATAAAGTTACACCATGAAGAATTCATAAACTCTGCAAGTGCATATCCATCTTCATTTTCAGCGCCTACAAACTTCAGTTCTTTGTTGAATACAAAATTTAATTCCGCAATATGCCTGCATCCGAATCCTTCCTCGCGAAGTCTGTCAGTCATATGACTGAAATGATATCCGTAGACACTCCTTCCTTCACGAGCAAGCCTGTCAGCATATGGAAGCATCGATGCCTTAAACATTTCAAGTCCTATCAGATCCGCACATCTGTCAAAGGCTGTATGACTGTCATCTATGGGATACTTTCTGTAAATCTCATCAGCCAAATCTTCACCAAGATCATTTAAAAAATCTATATAATCCTGTTTGCTTGCGTGCGGGG
>CAVJDC010000078.1:0-1804 GCA_963648085.1 Anaerovoracaceae bacterium | reverse complement strand
CGCTGTTGAATCCAAAAAGAAGATCTGCATCATTTATATATCCTTCTGACGGATCAGGGATTAGATCATTCTCGAAAAGAAGATCTGCAACGACTGGATCTGTGCTAATCCCACGAGCAGTTCCATCTGGTCTAAAGGTCCACATCAAAGCCAATTTTTCCGCAGGCATTTTACGCAGAATCTCAACACCTTCAGCAGTATCATCTGCTCCGAGATCTCGTGCAACCTCAAGAGAACATTCCTCACGAATCCTTGGATTTCCCTGTCCAAACTTTGCCATGCGAGTGATTCCTGTAATAGAGCCGCTCTCAAGAATACATCTTTTAAAAAGTCCTGCCGCCTCTTTCATCATCATCAAAGCAGAAACGGTATATGCTCCTGCAGACTCTCCGCCTACAGTAATATTTTCTGGATCTCCGCCAAAACTGCTGATATTTTCCTTTACCCACTTTAGTGCCTGAAGAGCATCGAGTATACCAAAACAGCCTGTGTATCCAGATTCCTTTTTAAATTCATTTAATGCAAGGAATCCCATAATCCCAAGTCTATAATTTATATTTACATAGACAATTTCATTTTTTGCAAATTCCTCTCCACTATAAAGAGGTACATTTCCGCCACCCGTTTCAAAAGCGCCGCCATGAATAAAAACATATACTGGCAGCTTTGCATTTTCGTCAGGAACAATATCATTGTCAGGATTTCCGTGACCTTCAGATCCAGCCTTCCTAAATGCAGGAGTTGAAACATTCAGATAAAGACAATCTTCCGACGATACATCAAGAAGCTGCGGCTGTCGCCTGTGCTCTATAGAAAACAGCTGAAGCGATGGTGCACCAAACTTTGTGCAATCCTTGATTCCGTCCCATCTTTCTGGCTCTCTAGGCGGCCTGAATCTAAGATCACCAACAGGCGGCTTCGCATAAGGTATCCCTCTAAAAACAAGTATGCCGTCTTTTCTTTTTCCCTTAATTGTTCCATATCTAGTCTCTGCAGTTACCATCTAACTCCCCCTTCAATTTCTTACAATACCCATTTCAGCTGTGATGTATCACTTGCAATATGCCGCTTGCGATTTGCCGCTTGCGATTTGCCGCTTGTAATATGCCGCTTGTAATATGCCGCTTGTAATGTGCCGCTTGCGATATGCCGATTGCGATTTGCCGATTGCGATTTGCCGCTTTGTGCGATATTCCTGTATATTATATTACAATTTTCAGTTTTTGACTATATGAACAATACATCATTAGACATCTGGATTAATGAAGATTCTGTACAATTTCAAAAAATAATTTCAACCGCATCTGGTTCAAAACCAAATGTGGCTGAAATTAAACCAACAAAAAAACAAAACTTTTAAAAAAGGGGATATCAAGTCATAAAGTAGAAAAAATTATCTTTGCTTCGTGGATACTACCACCAAAGCTCATCACCTGTGTCATATTGGATGTTTGCGATTTCCTGTTCCATAGAGTCAAAATTATATTCTATCTTTTCTTCAGTAGTCTTAAATATTCTTGTGCAGTTTCTGCATTCGCTATTTGTGCAGCTTTTGCAAATCTCCATCTTGCCGGCATATCTCGCCATAGTATAATCATTTGCCATATCATTCACTCCTCATTTAGTTAAATAATAAAAAATCTTCTTTTGGTCGTAGCCGGGAAAATGACGGTCTGGCCAAAAATATCAGACAAAGAACTTTCCAAAAACATTTCCTTCTGACTTTTCTTGTTACACACATTATATCACATTAAAAACATATGTCAATAAACTTGCGAGATATAATATATGTATACAAAAATTG
>CAVJDC010000077.1:0-8475 GCA_963648085.1 Anaerovoracaceae bacterium | reverse complement strand
CTGATGTGCGGGCGTGAAAGTTTATTTGCGTATATTTCGGCTATCACCGAAAAATATGCGAAAGATAATGATATAAGAAATCAAAGGTGAAGCTTTGAGGATGTAATCGTTGAAAAACTGAAAAAATATCAAAAAGTGAAAAATGAGCTTGAAATTAAGAACGAATGTTTGTATAATATAATCCCGTGATACATGACAAGATTTCGATTGTGTGGTACAATATTTTGTGATGTGCAAGAGCAAAATGTCATAGTATTGGGGAAAGAGGAGGAATATTATTATGAATTTACTAGAATCTCTTATTTTAGGACTTGTACAGGGCTTGACTGAGTTTCTGCCAGTCAGCAGCTCTGGTCATCTGTCAGTTATACAGTATTTTTTCGGAGTAAGTGCTGACAATGTACTTCTTTTTACAGTCATGCTTCATTTCGGGACATTGATCTCCATATTTGTTGCATACTGGCAGGATATAAAAGAGCTTATTTTAGAACTTTTTGCCACATTAAAAGATATATTTACCGGCAAGGGACTTCAAATGAATAAAAATGAAACGAGACGCATGGGTGTGATGATCATTGTTGCAAGCATACCGACAGGCTTTTTCGGTTTATTTTTTAATGACTTTTTTGAAGGCTTCTACAGTTCCATGATATTTGTAGGAGCTGCACTTTTGGTTACGGGATGCTTTTTATTATTTGCTGAGAAAAAGGGTGGCGGAGACAAGGATGTCAATAGCATGACTATCAAAGATGCATTTTTGATTGGACTTTGCCAATCTGTTGCGATATGTCCGGGCATCTCACGCTCAGGAGCGACTCTTGTGGGAGGATTGCTCTGTAGATTTAATAGACCACATGCTGTGAGATATGCATTTCTTATATCTATACCACCTGTTCTGGGGGCTTTTTTACTCGAGGTTCCGTCTGCAATCGGATCTTTTTCGGATACAGCGGGTACAAGCCTTGGAATTCTTGTTGCAGGGATGGCAGTGGCAGCGATTTCGGGATATGCAGCCATTAAGATTATGATAAAGGCAGTGACAAACAAAAAGCTGAATTACTTCTCATATTATACATGGGCGGCAGGATTACTACTTATCATATATTCAGTGCTGGCATAGACAATTTTTAGATTCGCAAGCATTTTATCTTATAAAAGAGTATGTGGCAAAGTATGAGTCAGAGCAGTGGCAGAGTATGGGGCAGAGCATGTGGCAGAGTATGAGGTAGAGTTTGTGGCAGAGTATGAGTCAGAGCAGTGGCAGAGTATGAGGCAGAGTGATATACGCTAAAGAGGAATAGGTATGGCAGACAAACAGAAAAAAAATTCGAAAAAAAAGACCTCTGCAAAGAAGAATACTTCTGGAAAGAAAGGAAATTCTTCGAAAGCTTCTTCAGGCAAAGGAAAATCCAATGCAAAGGTCAGCGGTACAAGCAAGGATAAAAATATCCCAAAGGAAGAAGCTTATACAAAGACACGTACGAGAGATATTATTGCAATCATTATATTGCTGGGTGTAGGATTTTTTCTTATAGCAGCAGTGATGACATCTGCAGCTGGAGATACAGGCAGGATCTTGTCTAAGATTCTTAAAGGATTATTCGGTATAGGTGCATTTGTGCTTCCTTTTTATATAATTGCTTATGCTATACTTGTTGTGAAAGATAAAATGGCGCGTATAAGCTTGCGAAGCATGATTTTTCTTATTCTCATGTTTGTGAGCCTCGTAACTCTTTACTCGCTGCGCTCTGATTTCGTTACATTGGATACCTTTGGCAGGGAGTTTATATCTGACGTGTATGAGTCAGGTTCGTCGCTGAGCAGTGCTGGAGTTATTGGGACATCAATCGGATGGGTTCTTATAAAATTTGTCGGAAAAGCAGGCTTAGTCATTGTGACAGTGTCTGTTTTCATTATCTCGATTCTCATGGTAGCAGATACACCTATTTCCGCTTTTCTTGACAAGAGAAAGGAAATTAAAGATCAACATGCTCTTGCAAGAGAAGAAGAACGAGCCGCAAGAGAAGAAGAGCTGCGCATAAGAAGAGAAAAGAAGCATGAGGAAGAAAAAATCCGAAAAGAGCAGGAGAAAAGAGCACAGCTGCAAGAGGAAGAAAAGGATAACATATCAAGTGAGGAAAGTGATTATCCTTTCGAATATCCTGTAAGGAACGGGCATAAAAGACGTGGGCGCCGCAGGAGTGAACCAGAAGAAGGATATCGTGATGAAGAAGGATATCGCGATGATGTTGTTCCAGATTTCCCAGAATACAAATCTGCGAAGAATAAAATCCCTGATTATTATGAGGATGTAGGAAAAGGGAGAAGAAAAGAGCCACTCGATGGATTTGATTATGGCAAGTATTATAAAGATAAATCTAAGGATTCTATAGACAGCCACACAGATGGAAGCTATTCTGATGGAGTCATAAGTCCTAAAGAGTCACATTATACTGATGATATATATGATACCGACGCTAAGACAGGAAAAGCGACTGCCCCAAAGGGATATCCAGATGATTTTCATATAGGCAGAAGGATAGACGATTATGATGCACAGAAAGAATATGCAGACGCAGATTATGTTAAATCGAGATACGACGGTATTGGCTATGATGAATCTGGACATGATGTCATGGATTATGGCAGACCGAGATATGACAGCATAGACTATAGCGGATCTGGATATGATGATGTAAGCTATAGCGGATCTGGATATGATGATGTAAGCTATAGCGAGTCTGGATATGATGATGCAAGATATAGCGGATCTGGATATGATGATGCAAGCTATAGCGGATCTGGATATGACGATGTAAGTTATGATGAATCTGGATATGTAGATGCAGATTATGATGGGGCTGGATATGACAGTATAGATTATGGAGAGACTGGACGCAGCAGCGTTGATTATGGAGAAGCTGGACGCAGTAGTGTGAACTGTGATACAAAGTCATCTGCTGCGGATGCACCGATTGAAAATAAGATGACACGATCGGAAACTGATGCAATGATAGCTGCTGGAGCTGCAGAGGTTGCGGATCAAGCCAAAAAGACTCTCAAGAAGAAAAATTATCATATTCCTTCAATGAATCTGCTTGATAAGCCAAAAAAGAAAGAGACAAGGAATCTTAGATACGAGCTGAAAGCAAAAGCAAGTAAGCTTGAAAAGGTTTTTGCTGATTTTAATGTAAATGCAAGAGTCATAGATGTAAAGCAGGGACCATCTGTCACAAGATATGAGATTCAGCCTGCTCCAGGTGTCAAAGTAAACAGCATAGTAAGGCTTACAAATGATATTGCTTTAAATCTGGAAGCAAAAAGTCTTCGAATGGAGGCTCCTATTCCAGGCAAAGCAGCCATAGGAATTGAAGTACAGAATGAAAATCGTTCTGTAGTTACTATGAGAGAGATGCTTGAGTCCGATAATTTCAAAAATGCAGAATCAAAATTGAGTTTTACTGTTGGCATGGATATTTCTGGAAATCCTGTCATTGCAGACCTCGCAGGGATGCCGCACATGCTGATTGCTGGTTCTACAGGATCAGGAAAAAGCGTTTGTATAAATTCTATAATTGTAAGTATGCTATATAAATCTACTCCTGACGAGGTGAGATTTATCATGATTGACCCTAAGGTTGTTGAGCTTAGCAATTATAATGGAATTCCGCATATGCTTATACCTGTCATAACTGATCCGGCTAAGGCCGCTGCAGCATTAGCGTGGGCAGTTCACGAGATGAATGACCGTTATGACAAATTCGCTGAAAGTCATGCGCGTGATTTGAAATCATACAATAAGAAGATGAAAAATGCAAATCAGCCTGAAAATGTTATGCCGCAGATAGTCATTATTATTGATGAGCTTGCTGATCTTATGATGGTTGCATCAAATCAGGTTGAAGAGTCTATATGCAGACTTGCTCAGCTTGCAAGAGCAGCAGGTATGCATCTTATTGTAGCTACGCAAAGACCTTCTGTAGATATTGTCACAGGTCTTATAAAAGCAAATATTCCGTCAAGGATCGCATTTGCTGTTTCTTCACAGGTTGACTCAAGAACTATTCTCGATAGAGCGGGCGCAGAAAAGCTCGTGGGCAAAGGCGACATGCTGTTTCATCCGCTTGGCAAAGGGCAGGCAGAACGACTGCAGGGTCCATTTGTTACAGATGATGAAGTAAATGCGGTCATAGACTTTTGGAAAAATCAATCTGAAGAATCATCTGAGCCAAATCTCATTCTCGAGAGCATAAATAATAATTCAAATGTAGACACTTCAATTTGTGACGAAAGTGAAGATGAGCTTCTTGGAGATGCAATAGATCTTGTTCTTGATACAGGACAGGCATCTGCATCAATGCTTCAGAGAAGATTTCGCATAGGGTATAACAGAGCAGGAAGGCTTGTAGATATCATGGAGGCTAGGGGAATCATAGGTCCTCATGACGGAAGCAGACCGCGTCGCGTGCTTATTTCGAAAGAAGAATATTATGGGATAGATGATGAGAATTCCGATGTTGTTGACACATTTGAAGGAGATAAAGATTTGTCATATATGGATTAGTAAAGAAGACTTGTCATATATGGATTATTGAAAAAGACTCGTCATATATAGATTATTGAAAAAGACTTGTCATATTACGATCAATATTAATACAGGCCAGGTTAGGCGGGAATCGCCGACTTATATAGGCCGTTTATATAGGTCATTTATATAGCCGTGGTGCTTCACAATAAGATAAATAGCGGTATGCAGCATTAAGAAGACAATGTGTGTGAAGTGCCCCAATTACCTGCAAAATATAATTATTCATTGGAGACATATTTGTATGAAGATTTATTTTAATACTCTAGGATGCTCAAAGAATACTGTTGATTCAGAAAATACAATGGCGCTGCTCGAGGAGCGCGGGCATGTTATTGTATCATTTCCCGAAGATGCAGAATGCATAATTGTAAATACCTGTGCATTTATAAATGATGCAAAGGAGCAATCAATCGATACTGTCCTTGAGATGGCAAAATATCGTGAAAATGGTGCGATATTAGTCATTGCCGGATGTCTGTCTAAAAGATATGCAAACGAATTAAAGACGGAAATACCTGAGGCAGACATTATTCTTGGTGTAAATGAATATGATTCACTTCCTGACATCCTCGACGAATATATAGAAAAGGGCAGACGTATTATAAGGGCTGAGGCTGAAGAGGACACTTACTGTGAGATTCCTGTAAGAAAAATTGAAAAAGGAGCTTATTACTCTTATATTAAAATTTCAGAGGGATGCAACAGAGTATGCTCTTATTGTATCATCCCGTCTATAAGGGGACATTTTAGAAGCAGAAAGATGGAAAATATTGTAAGGGAAGCTGAGCTTATAGCTGCCTCTGGATGCAGCGAGCTGCTTATTATTGCACAGGATACGACTGCTTACGGCATTGACATTTATGGAGAGTACAAGCTTGCAGAGCTTTTGCGAATGCTTTGCAGGATAGAAGGAATCCACTGGATAAGACTGCTTTACTGTTATGAAGACGAGATTACAGAAGAATTGATTGACACAGTTAGGGATGAGGATAAGATCTGCAAATATCTGGACATTCCACTTCAGCACTATAGCCGACATATCTTAGAGGATATGAATAGAGTGTCTACACCTGAGTCTATAGATGATACTATAGAAAAGTTAAGGAAAAAAATTCCAGACGTTCATATCAGGACGACCTTTATTACCGGATTTCCGGGTGAGACCAAAGAGGATTATGAAATTCTTGAAAGCTTTATAGAGCGTGCAGAATTTGACAGACTTGGTATATTTGCATATTCTCAGGAAGAAAATACTATAGCCGGAGAGATGAAAAATCAGATAGATGAGCATGTCAGAGCAGAAAGAAGAGATTCTCTTATGGAGATGCAGAGATCCATTTCTCTGAAGAAAAATATAGCAAAGATTGGGAACGTCTATGAAGTCATTGTAGATGAAAAAGAGGACGAAGATACTTACATTGGAAGGACGCAATTCGATTCCCCTGAAATTGACGATGGTGTCATATTTACATCTAAGCGTAAGCTTTCGCCAGGAGAATATGTCTTTGTTAAAATTACGGATGCTTTCGATTATGATCTCGTTGGCATTCTTGAGGAGTGACTTCTGGCTAGAGATAATTTACAGCCGAAGGTCGAGAATGAAATATGCCGCCTAAAGTAGGAAATAAACCAAACACCGAAGGTTTGAAACAGAATCGCCTAACTATAGAGATTGGAGATATCTGGCGCTGCGTAAAAAAATTGTATAGAAAATATATGAAGCAATATATCGCAAATATTTTGAAGAGAGGTATATAAAAATGAATTTGCCAAACAAACTTACAACATTGAGAATGCTGCTTGTACCTGTATATATCGTAGTATATCTTCTAGGATATTATCATGGTCTCGATGCACTATATGTAGTTGCAGCTATTATTTTTATCGCCGCCTCTGTGACGGACTTTCTTGACGGAAAAATAGCACGCAAATACCATCTTGTGACGGATTTTGGAAAGATTATGGATCCGCTTGCGGACAAGCTTCTTGTAACCTCAGCTCTTGTTTGTATGGTTGAGACGTCAACTGTGCCAGCATGGATGGTGATCGTTATACTTGCCAGAGAATTCGCTATTACAAGTCTTCGTTCTGTTGCGGCAAGCAAAGGAATAGTGATTGCAGCAGCATGGTCAGGGAAGATAAAGACTGTGACACAGATGATAGCAATTATATTTATATTGCTTGGCAATTGGCCATTCAAATATATCGGACTTCCATTTGACAGGATTATGCTGTGGATCGCAGTCATTATGACTATATATTCAGGAGCAGAATATATTTACAAGAGTAGAGAATTGTTTAAGTCAAGATAATTAATAGATTGTGGGAAACGTGCAGCAAAGCAGCACATTTAGTAAGCCTAGGAGTGAAATAAAAAATGAGATCAGCTATCATAGCAGTCGGAACAGAGCTTCTTTTCGGACAGATTGCAAATACAAATGCTGCCTATCTTTCAAAGGAATTAAATGAATTAGGAATAGATGTAATCTATCATTATACTGTGGGTGACAATCCAAAAAGACTAAAAAAAATCCTTTTATCAGCTGTAGAAAGCTGTGACATAGTGATCATTACAGGAGGACTAGGCCCTACAGATGACGATCTCACCAAGGAGACAGTTTGTGAGCTTATGGGGAAAAGGCTTGTATATAATCAGCAGGCTAAAGATATGATGGAAGAATTTTTTAGTCGTTCGGGATATACGCGAAGCTCAAACAATGAAAAACAGGCATACTTGCCTGAAGACTCTGTTATATTTATGAATAATCACGGAACGGCACCGGCATTTGCAGTGGAAAACAATGACAAACGCATAATTTGTCTGCCAGGTGTTCCACGTGAGATGAAAGGGATTTTTCAAGATTATATAAGAGATTATCTGCAGAGTTTTTCAGATGCATATATATATTCACGCACGCTAAAGATTTTCGGAATCGGCGAATCGTATGTAGAATCCATGATTAAGGAAGAAATATTAAATCAAACCGATCCGACGATTGCAACATATGCAAAGGATTGCGAAGTTGAAATACGTATTACCTCAAAAAGACCAACTCTAGAGGAAGCTGAAAAAGCAGCAGGAGCGATGTCTGAAGAGCTTGAAAAAATAATCGGTATCAGCACATATGATACATATGGAAGAGAGCTTTATGATGTAGCATCGGAAAATATTCTCTGTAAAGGTCTTACTCTTTCAGTTTGCGAAACAGTCACTGCTGGAACTATGACGTCTATACTATGTAAAAATCATGATGCACTAAAATTTATAGATATGGCTGTCAGCGCACCAAATGGAAAAAATCTCGGAAAGCTTTTAGGAGAAAACGAATTTAGACCGACTAGAGAGGAACTTCTTTCGGAAGCTGTGATTGGAAAGGCAGCCGAGCTTTTGAGAAGAAAGAGCGGAAGTGACATATGCGTTGCGATTGCTGGAAATCCTGATTATACAGAGATTGCTGGACATAAGCAGGGTGAATTTTACGTGGCAATTTGTTTTGAAGGAAATACTACAATTAGAAAATATTATAGAGGAACAAGGACAAGAGAGCTATCTATAGAGTTCATGTCGCGTTGCGCGATACATCTCATAAATCAGATAATTTTAGGCATTGAGCCGTTAGAAAAGCTGGTCTGATATTTGTCATATATACATGGGTCTAAAACGGATATGAAAAAGAAAAGATACTTATTGCAATAAATGTAAAAAAATGGTAATCTAAACACAAAGCATCACATATGCGGAGAATGTCAGAATAATATAAAATGAAAAACAAATGTTCAAAAAAATGTTTTAGAAAGTGAAAAGAATACTTGACGGAAGAGGAAAATAGGTTTAAAATGAATACAGAACAAATGTTTGGAAGAAATGTTCGTTTTAAAAGTTGGCC
>CAVJDC010000076.1:0-8530 GCA_963648085.1 Anaerovoracaceae bacterium | reverse complement strand
GGATGCGATAATGCAATGACGATGCGGCAAAGTAGCGACGATGCGGCAAAGTAGCGACGATGCGGCAAAGAAATGACGATGCGGCAAAGTAGCGACGATGCGGCAAAGTAGTGACGATGCGGCGAAGAAATGACGATGTGACGAAGTAGCGACGGTGTGACGAAGTAGCGACGGTGTGACGAAGTAGCGACGATGCGACGAGGTAGCGACGATGCGGCAAAGAAATGACGATGTGCCAATGCAGCAACGACGGAATGGAGAAGAAAGATGTCGGAGATAAAGGGCCGTGTGGCTGAACTGATATTTAGAAATGAAGAAAATTTTTATACAGTGGCCGTGGTCGAAAATGATGACGAGATGGAACAATTTACCATTGTCGGCAGCATTCCTTCGATAAAATGCGGGATGTCATTCAGCTTTCGCGGCAAATGGGTTACGCATCCGACATATGGAGAACAATTTTCCGTCTCAGAATGCACAGAGATCTTGCCGGATTCTGCAGTTGGCATAAGGGAATTCCTTTCATCAGGAGTCATAAAGGGAATCGGTCCTAAGATGGCGAGAAGCATAGTAGACAGATTTGGTGATAAGACTCTAGAAATAATGGAAAAAGAGCCGCAAAGACTTCTCGAAATAGATGGTATAGGAAAAGCGAAACTTAAGGCGATTGAGGAAGGCTTCAGACAACATCGTGAATTTGCCGAAATCTCAATGTTCTTCGCAAATTATGGCATAAATGCAAACTACGCGATGAAGATGTACAAGCTGTATGGAACAGAGACTGTCAGATATGTTACAGAGAATCCATATAGGCTTGTCACGGATCTTAGAGGCACAGGATTTAAGCGTGCAGACGAGATCGCAGCGAGGCTTGGAGTCGAGCGTGATTCTGAATATCGCATATCAAGTGGTATCAGATATTATCTGGGCAAATATGCTTCTGAGGGAAATACATATGTTCCTCTCGAAAAGCTTGCCGAGGAGACGGCAGCTTTTCTTGAAGTGAGTATCTCATCGATAAAGGATATGACACAGCAGCTCGCAGTAGAGGGCAGTGTCATGATAAAAAATACAGATGATGGCATGTCAGTCTATCTTACTCAGTATTTTGAGGCGGAGACTAAAGTCGCAAGGCGGCTTATGGAACTTAACGAGGCCGAAATAAAACCAGTACGTTCTGATATTGATGAGCTGATAAAGCTTTCAGAGAGCTCGGCTGGTATAAAGCTTTCAGAAAATCAGGCCCAGGCAGTCAAATGCAGTGCAGAAAATGGTGTCTGTGTCATTACAGGAGGACCGGGTACCGGGAAAACTACTATCATAAATACCATGATAGACATTTTTGAAATCAGCGGCCTTGATGTAGCAATGGCAGCGCCTACGGGACGCGCAGCAAAGCGCATATCAGAGACTAGCGGGCGCGCGGCAGTCACGATTCACAGACTTCTCGAATATTATTATTCGGAAGACACGGACAGTATGAATTTTGGCAAGACCTTTGAAGATCCCCTTGAATATGATGTAGTGATTGTCGACGAGATGTCGATGGTTGACATTCTTTTGATGCAGGCACTCACAAATGCGATTGTAAAGGGCACGAGGCTTATTATGGTGGGAGATGCTGATCAGCTGCCGTCGGTAGGAGCGGGCAATGTATTGCACGATATTATCGCAAGTGAAGCTATTCATACTGTGGAGCTGAAGGATATTTTCCGCCAGGCAGGCGAGAGTATGATAATAGTGAATGCGCACCGGATAAATAGCGGCCAATATCCTTATTGCAACGTAAAGGAAAAGGATTTCTTTATGATGCACAGAAATACAGAACTTGAAGTCATGCAGCTTATATGCGAGCTTATTTCAAAGCGGCTTCCAGAATCATTTGGATGCGACAGGCTAAGAGATATACAGGTTCTCACTCCAGTCAGAAAGGGAACGCTTGGGATATATTCACTAAATAGTGAGCTTCAGCGCATCCTAAACCCGCCTTCAACTCGCAGAATAGAATGCGAAATCAAAGGTCGCCTGTTTAGAGAAGGCGACAAGATTATGCAGATAAAGAACAATTATAAGACAGAATGGAAAAATTATGACACATTTGCAGAGGGTACAGGTGTTTTCAACGGGGATATAGGATTTATACAGCATATAGATGTAGAAGATAAGAAAATGTCAATATTATTTGACGACAATAGATTTGCAGAGTACGATTTCGAGGGGGCTGATGAGATTGAACTTGCATATGCCATGACAATTCACAAAAGCCAGGGGAGTGAATTCCCATATATCATCATGCCTATGACATATTTTCCTCCGATGCTTGCTTGCAGAAATCTGCTTTATACGGGCGTTACAAGAGGAAAAAAAGGCGTGATAATGGTCGGCATGGAAAAGATGATGTATGCAATGGTTGACAACAACAGGACGGAGCAAAGATATTCCGGACTTTCATTTCTGCTGAAAAAATTCCTTGTTCTGCAGGAATTGCAGTGAAAAATAAAAATGGAAATGAAAATAAACGAAAAAAAGAAAATAAACAAAATATAGAAAATAAGGACAATACAAAAAATAAGGGCAATATAAAAAATAAGGGAAAGATAGAAAATAAAGAAAATAAAGAAGAAAATTGTAGAATACAAAAAATGGAAATTCATGGAAATTGTGATGGCGTCAGGCGAGCACAAATGACTGAAAAATCCAGGCATCACGCGTATGCAGACAGAAAATCTGGATACCACGCAGATATAGACAGAGACCCCAGATATCGCATGGGTTCAGCTGCAGAATCCGGACATCGTGCATATGCGGATCGCAAAGGGCTGCATGACAGGCAAATAAAATCGGCACGTAGCCTGGGTGGACACGGCGGACTCACGCATTATATGGAGCTTGCGTCAGAAGTATGCGGCAAAGCATGTGCAAAAGCGGTCAGTATTCTTCGAGGCGCAATTTATCCAGAATCGATTTATTGCATGTCATGTGGATGTCCCATAAGACCGAGCGCGGTATATTCTCTTTGTGACGATTGCCTGCAAAATATAAAGTGGGCAAATGGAAAGCTTTGCAGAATCTGCGGCAAGATGCTCGAAGACTGGTATCCCGTTTTGGTCTGTGCAGAGTGTGCAGCATCAGAAAGACTGTTTGACGCAGGTATCTCGTGTTTTCAATATACAGACAGAGAGCGCCTTCTTATAAAAAAATTCAAGTATGGCGGACATGGATATATGGCACGAAAATTAGCCGAAATTATTTTTGATAAAATCACCGCTGTCGGATATAAATTTGATATAATAATCCCAGTGCCGATGTATTATAAGAAAGAACGCGAACGCGGTTACAATCAGGCAGAGCTTCTTAGCAGGTTCCTTGGGGAGTACACAGGGCTTCCTGTAGTTGCAGATTGCCTTTTTCGTATAAGAGAGACTGCACCGATGAATAAGCTCGGCAGCAGAGACCGCAAAAAAAATCTGGATGGAGCATTTGCAGTAGACAGCGAACGTGCGCATATTCTTGACGGAAGTATAGTACTTCTTGTCGACGATATATATACTACCGGAACTACGATGAATCACTGCAGCATGCTTCTTCGCGAAGCAGGTGCAAAAAGGATAGTTATCGCAGCAGTCGCCGCTGGCTTCAATCAGCGCAAACTGCCAGATATCAGCGGATTTTCCGCAGAAGATGCTGGTGATTTTCGGCAAGAATGACAGGTGCTTGTCGGAAAGAAATATCTGGTAATTATGCAAGGAAAATGACAGCACATGACTAAAAACTCTTGCTGACAGTCCAAATGATGCGCTGGATGTAGTCCTAAGAATATGACTGCTGACAGTCCTAAAATTTCTGGCGGCAATCTGAAAGGTGTCTGGCAACAGTCAGAAAGGGGTATTTTCCGACATACAAAATATATAGCTTGAAACGGGCAAGACACACTTATGCGTCTGTGGTTGAAAATCCAAGCCAGTCGCGGGCAAAAGGATCCACGTAAGCATGACTTCTCGCAAGTCTGTGATCATGGCGCGGTTTAGAAGTAAGTCCTGTGAATAAAAAATAAAATAAAACAAAATCTGAACACAGGCGAGTGTGGGGGCAAAGACCAGGTCAGGCAGGTGAGTCTTTGCCCGTTTTTTTATGGCTTAATTAAAACTTTCGGATTTTAGATGCTTATCCACACAATCATAAACTTTATCCACAGAAGTACTCAAGTTATCCACAAAAAATGCTCTATTATCCACAAGAGATACTCTATTATCCACAAGCTTTGCCTAACACAAAAAAACGTTGAAAACTGGACGTTTCTTGCACATTTTATTTTATGGAAAAAAATTCAAAATCATGAATTATCAACGTTTTCCTCATTTTATCCACAATAGTGATACACTTATCCACAAAAGAACAACACTGTTCGCAATATTTCAAAAATGTTACAGTATGTTCGAATTATTTCGAAAATGTTACAAAATGGTTGCAACGCCGCCAATGGAGTCTCTGTTCTGCTCTGCGCATCCTGCCCTACCTGGTTTTTTTAGTTATTTCCTGCTGGAAATTATGATTGGCCGCTAGAAATTGAAAATAAGGTTCAAGGTTTCAAACTAAGGTAAATATCAATCGCTGCATTGTACTTGGCATGCAAATACTATGTATACTATATATTTCGAATATACTACGAAAATATAAGACTCAATCTGCTATAATACAGGTATAATTAGTGCGTTTTACGACGAAAAAGCAAAAATATTGACACGTTGTGAAATTTGTTACAAGAAATTATTATCAAAGATAAGATATCACCACGGGAAAATTTTTATTCCAAAACAGCCATCATCGCAGACTAATCGTTATCGCAGAGAAGATATTATCGCAGAGAAGATATTATCGCAGAGAAGATATCACCACGGGAAAATTTTTATTCCAAAACAGCCATCATCGCAGACTAATCGTTATCGCAGAGAAGATATTACCGCAGAGAAGATATCACCACGGGAAAATTTTTATTCCAAAACAGCCATCATCGCAGACTAATCGTTATCGCAGAGAAGATATTATCGCAGAGAAGATATTATCGCAGAGAAGATATCACCACGGGAAAATTTTTATTCCAAAACAGCCATCATCGCAGACTAATCGTTATCGCAGAGAAGATATTATCGCAGAGAAGATATTATCGCAGAGAAGATATTATTACAGAAAAGTTATTAACGCAGGGTAATCGTTATTACAGAAAATTTGTTATCACAGAAGAAGAGTTATTGCTGCAGACAATCTGTGTTTTACAGACTGATTGCCAGAGGAAAATCTTGTCAGTTCTGATTTCGGTGGGAGGATATAAATCACTGCGGATAATCGGAAATGTGACAAGCTTGCAGATACGGAGGATACAGAACGATACGTTCTAGTTATGCCGAAGGGAGTGAAACAAAATGGTAAAAACTATTACAGCAAAGCAAGCTGCCAAGCTTATAAATGACAATGATATTGTGGTATTTGCACCGGATGGTTTAGTATCATGCCCGACTGAAATAATTGATGCTGTTGAGGAGAGATTTTTGAAGGAAGGTCATCCTGCGAATATTACGAGTCTGAGAGCTGCAGGTATGGGAAATTTTATCGATACTGGAGAGCACCAATGGTGTCATGAGGGAATGCTGACGCGCACGATTTCTTCTTATGTGGCTGTGTGCCCAAAGCTAGCAGAGCTAGTTGTCAACGAAAAGGTGCAAGGGTATATGTTTCCTCTCGGACCGATTATGCAGCTTTTCCAGGAAGTGGGAAGAGGCATGAAGGGTGTCATGACAAAAATAGGTCTGGGGACATTTATAGATCCGAGATTTGATGGTGGAAAGCTAAACGAGCTGACAAAGCTAGAGGGTGAAAATCTTGTGGAATATATCCCAGAATTTGATGGTGAGGAATATCTCTATTACAAATCTCCTGGTATGAATGTAGCGCTTCTGCGTGGAACGTCTGCTGATCCGCACGGGAATATCAGCTGCGAGCATGAAGCTATAGATGTAGAGATGCTTGCTGTCGCACAGGCTGTCAAGGCGAGTGGCGGTATCGTGATATGTCAGGTAGACAAACGTTCAGAGCTTTACGAGATACATCCAAGGATGATAAAGATTCCTGGAATATACATTGATTATATCGTGGAGGCTGAGCATCCTGAAACTACACCACAGAATTCATATAGAAGCAGAGATAACAATTACAACCCTGCTTTTACAGGTGAGTCGATTGTGGATCTTGAATTGGGAAGCATGTCGATACCGCTCGATCATAAGAAGATTATCGCACGGCGCACGGCTATGGAGCTCAGGACAGGTGATAAGGTAAACTTTGGAATAGGAATGCCTACACTTGTTCCGTCAATTCTTGCAGAGACTGGACATGCTGGTGATATAACTATGATTTCTGAGACTGGAGTAATAGGCGGAATGCCAGGAACGGGAAGGGATTTTGGATGTCATTGGAATCCTGAAGCTTTTTGTGATCATGGAGCTCATTTTTCATTTTTCGATGGTGGAAATCTTGATGTCGGGATATTTGGACTCAGCGAATCGGATAAATTTGGAAATATGAATGTAAGCCATCTCAATGGAAAAATTTCGGGAGTAGGTGGTTTTACAGATATCTCTGCAACTTCGAAGAAAGTAATATTTATGGGAACCTTTACAGCTGTCGGAATGAAAACTGAGATAGCTAATGGAGCGATAAAAATCATACAAGAGGGCAGGTTTAAAAAATTCGTAAAAAAATGCGAGCAGATCGCATTTGTGGCAGATGATTATCTCAAAAGTCATGACAGCTTTATGTTCATTACGGAGCGCTGTGTAATCAGACGCACCAAGGACGGCATGGTGCTCGAAGAGGTTGCACCTGGAATTGATATACAGACGCAGATTATAGACCAGTGCGAGCTCGATCTGATCATTCCCGAAGGCGGGCCAAAGCTCATGGACAGCAGAATTTTTTCTGATGAACCATTTGAGATAAATTCCTTTGCCAGCACAAACAGTAAATAGCAGGTAATTAGCCATGAGCAAGCAATGAACACTGAACAAGCAATGAACACTGAATAAGCAATGAACACTGAATAAGCAATGAGTGCTGAGAAAATAATGGTAAGTCCTGCTGCATGATAGAACCACACTATATAGCAGAAGACATGCCGCTGCAACTCATGACGAATATGCGATCCAATTTTCACATTATGTATACTTTATTTCTCACAGATATCACAAGACAATCAGATTTAATCTGATATAATAGGGGTATAAATCATATAGCTGCTTGAGAGTGCTTGAAGCGGTTGAGAGGGTAAGTTGCTTGAGAGCGCTTGAAGTGGTTGAGAGGGGAAGCTGCTTGAGAGCACTTGAAGTGGTTGAGAGGGAAAGCTGCTTGAGAGCGCTTGAACCAGTTGAGAGGGGAAGCTGCTTGACCATGAAGGACTTGACTGATGGAGCAAGGCATACGTTCGGGCGGCACTGCTTGAAGGAAAATGATTTATGAGAAAGGACATGCGGTAAAGCTTTGCAGAGAAAAGTGAGCTTTGCTAGAATTCCAGTAAGATAAAAATAAAAAAGGAGGTAATCGAATGAAGGTTAACATTACTAGCAGAGGGTTTACAGCAAATGAAAGACAAGTAGAATTTATCGAAAAGAAGTTTAAAAAGCTAGACAAATTCTTTTCAGATGATGTAGTTGTCAATGTGACTATGGGTTACAGGGGTAAAAGACAACTCCTTGAAGCTATGATCAACACCAAGGGCACTATGTTCAGAGCAGAATGTGAGGATTCTGATATGAATACATGTGTCGAAAAGGCTGTTGATAAGATGAAGACTCAGATTACCCGAAACAGAAAGAAGTTGCAGAAGCTGCAGAAGCACAACAGCCAGCTGAAGCTTGAGGCTCTAGAAGCTTTCGAAGAAGCTACATCTTCAAAAGCAGCTGAGGAACCTGCAGACAGCCTGCCTGTAAAGACAAAGACATTTGAAGTTCGTCCTATGACTACAGAAGAAGCTATCATGCAGATGGAACTTCTTGACCACAGCTTCTTTGTATTCTTAAATAGCGAGACAGAAAAGATTTCTGTTGTATACAAGAGAAATGATGGGAAATACGGGCTGCTGAATCCGGCTTATTGATAAATGACGGCGAAAAGCAAGCAGTAAGTGTAAGTTAGTTCTCTGCTATGCTTTGAAGAATATATGCTTTGAAAAATATATGCTTTGAAAAATAAATTTCAAAACAAATGATCAAAAAGATGAGTGCTTGAAAAAATGAAGCACCGAGAAGGTCTGTTATCGCCTGCAGCTCTAGGGATGACAGACCTTTTTGCATAGAGCTTTTAAAACAATAGGGGTGTAAAAAAACTCTCCTAAATCACAACCACCAGTTCAACTGGTGGTTATTATTTTTTTAAATCATGACAAACAATGTTCTGGTATACTTGTTTTGGAATGGAGGTATTGACATGGGAAAATTTTTAAATCCAGACAATAGTGCATTTCAGCCATCTGTTGATTCAG
>CAVJDC010000075.1:0-8584 GCA_963648085.1 Anaerovoracaceae bacterium | reverse complement strand
CGCCTGGTCCTCCCTGACCTCTTACACTTACAAATTGGTCATTGTCGATTCCGGCAGGAATATCTACACTGATGATAACATCCTTGCGATATTTGCCTCTGCCTGAGCACTTAGGACATGGATTCTTTACAACTTCACCTGTACCGCTGCACTTTGCACAATCTGAAGCTTGCATCATCATACCAAAAGGTGTCTGTACCTGCTTTCTAATCTGCCCACTTCCGCCGCAGTCTGGACATGTCGTCTTGCCTGTACCGTCCTTTGCTCCTGTACCGCCGCAATCTGTGCACTTTACAAATTTGTTTAGCTTTATCTTCTTCTTTGTCCCAAAATAAGCCTCTTCAAATGTGAGATTCAGCTTCTTTTGGATGTCCTGACCCTTTCGCGGTGCATTTCTTCTCTGGGCTGTACGGCCGCCAAAACCAAACATATCACCAAATATGTCTCCAAAGCCGCCAAAACCGCCGCCAAAACCACCAAAACCGCCGCCAAAACCGCCTGCGGCATTTGGATCTACACCTGCAAATCCATATTGATCATATTTTGCTTTCTTTTCGGAATCTGAAAGAATGCCATACGCTTCATTTATCTCTTTAAACTTTTCTTCTGCGTCCTTGTCATCAGGATTTCTGTCAGGATGATACTTCATGGCCAGCTTTCTGTATGCACTCTTTATCTCTGACTCTGATGCACCCTTACTAAGACCCAGGACTTCATAATAATCTCTTTTGTCTGCCATAATCATGCTCCTCAAATTACTAAGCGAAAGTATATTGCAGCTCTGATCAAGCGAGCTTGTCAGTGCTCTGCTACACTTTAGACCGCCAGTGTCCCCCCTTGCTGGCATTTCATGCATCCATAGCCTTCGATCATAGGCTTGCCAGGGGTTTCGCTTCATTTAAAATCACAATTTTGCTGTATCCAAAAATTACACACATGGACACTCCCCTTTTTAAGGGGAGTGTCCAGAATGATTTTACAGTTTGAAGTCATAAAGAACTAGTCTTTATGATCATTTATTTTTGCTCTATTCTGCAGCCTTTTGTTTGATTTTGTAATCTTCTTCAAAATACTAGTTTTCGTCGTCAATTACTTCAAAGTCTGCATCGACAGCATCACTGTATGCTGAATTTTCAGAAGCAGTACTATTGTCAGAATATGCTGAGCCACCATATGCAGAACCGCCATATGCACCGCCTGCTGCACCTGCACCGCCTGCTGCAGCACTAGGATCTGCGCCTGAAGCCTGAGCATTCTGATATAAGATTTGAGAAAGCTGCTGGAATTCATTTGTAAGAGCCTCAGTCTTAGCTTTGATTTCATCTACATTGTCAGTCTGCAATGCCTGATTGAGAGCATCCTTTGCAGCTGTAACCTTTGAAATCATATCTGCAGGAACCTTATCTCCAAGCTCGCCAAGAGTCTTTTCTGTCTCATATACAAGAGATTCGCCTTGGTTCTTTACATCGATAGCTTCCTTTCTCTTCTGGTCTTCAGCTGCATACTGTTCTGCTTCCTTGACCTTCTGCTGAATTTCCTCATCAGAAAGCTTTGAAGATGAAGAAATTGTAATCTTCTGTTCCTTGCCTGTTCCCAGATCCTTTGCACTTACATTTACGATACCATTTACGTCGATATCAAAAGTAACTTCGATCTGAGGAACTCCTCTCATTGCAGGCGGAATACCTGTGAGCTGGAATCTTCCGAGAGTTGTATTGTCGGCAGCCATCTGTCTTTCGCCTTGTACAACATGGATATCTACAGCTGTCTGGTTGTCGGCAGCAGTTGAGAATACCTGACTCTTCTTTGTAGGAATAGTTGTATTTCTTTCAATAAGCTTTGTGGCTACACCGCCGAGTGTTTCGATTGAGAGTGAAAGTGGTGTAACATCAAGGAGAAGTACGTCATTTACTTCGCCTGTGAGTACGCCAGCCTGGATAGAAGCACCGATTGCAACACATTCGTCAGGATTGATTCCCTTGAAAGGATCTTTGCCTGTAACCTTTTTAACTGCTTCCTGTACTGCAGGAATTCTTGTAGAACCACCTACAAGAATGACCTTTTCGATGTCACCTATAGTAATGCCTGCATCCTTGATAGCCTTCTGCATAGGATCAATCGTACGCTGTACAAGATCTGCTGTGAGCTGGTCAAATTTGGCTCTTGTAATGTTCATATCAAGATGGAGAGGACCATCAGCATTTACAGTGATAAATGGAAGATTTACATTTGCAGTCTGAGCTGATGAAAGTTCCTTCTTAGCCTTTTCTGCTGCTTCCTTAAGTCTCTGAAGCGCCATATTGTCCTGTCTGAGGTCAACACCATGCTCATTTTTGAAGCTGTCTGCTATAAAGTTCATAAGTGCCTCATCGAAGTCGTCGCCGCCTAGCTTAGTATCGCCATTTGTAGCAAGTACCTCAAATACACCATCACCAAGCTCGAGGATAGATACATCGAATGTACCACCGCCAAGGTCATATACAAGAATCTTGTGCTGTCTGTCATCTTCCTTATCAAGTCCATATGCAAGAGCTGCAGCTGTAGGTTCATTGATAATTCTCTTTACGTCGAGACCAGCAATCTTTCCTGCGTCCTTTGTAGCCTGCTTCTGGCTGTCTGAGAAATATGCAGGAACAGTGATAACAGCTTCTGTAACCTTTTCTCCTAGATAAGCTTCTGCGTCAGCCTTAAGCTTTGACAGTGTCATAGCTGAGATATCCTGCGGAGTATACATCTTCCCATCAATCTCTACCTTATGGTCTGTACCCATATATCTCTTGATAGAGGCGATAGTTCTTCCAGGATTTGTAATTGCCTGTCTCTTTGCAGTTTCACCTACAAGTCTTTCTCCATTCTTTGCAAAGCCTACAACTGAAGGAGTTGTTCTATTTCCTTCTGCATTTGTAATAACGGTAGGTTCTCCACCTTCGAGAACTGCTACGCAAGAATTTGTAGTTCCTAAGTCAATACCTATGATTTTTCCCATTTTATATTTCCTCCTGAATTTTTGATTCGTTTTTGATTTTTAAATATTTATATGGCGTGGCTGGCGAGATAATAATATGTACTTTGTATCCCGTCATAATCATGACATGAATTGTTTTTTTATCTTTCCAGCCTCTGTTCACACTTTATATACACATATAGATATGTGTTTTAAACACTTAAATTATGCTTTTTACCGGCTAAAGTCAATAGACATCTCGTCAGCTCGTCATCGCTTACTGAGCAACTCTTACCATGGATGGACGAATGACCTTTCCATTCAGAGTATATCCCTTTTGGAGTGCCTGGATGACCTTTCCGCTTTCGTAATCTGGATTTTCCTCAGCCATGATAGCATTGTGGAAATTTGGATCAAAATCCTCGCCCTCAGCTTTGATCTCTATGATATTGTTCTTCTCAAGAACATTTCTAAGCTGCTTATAGATAAGATCTACACCTTCTGCAAATTTCTTATCTTCGCTTACATCATTGTGCTGAAGTGCTCTCTCAAAATTGTCGATGACATCTATGATATCAAGAGCAATTTTTTCGTTTGCATATTGATAAATATCTTTTTTCTCTTTTTCCACTCTTCTTTTGAAATTTTGAAAATCTGCTGCAAGCCTCATATATCTTGCGTCTGATGACTCTTCCGGCTCTTTTTTCTTCTCATCTTCAAGTTCTTTTTTTTCATCAATATCGCCGTCGCTCTTTTCATCCGTCTCAGCCGAGATATCCTCAGATGAATTTGCATCGTCCGATGTTCCTGCTTCAGCATCATTTGCTTTCTGGGAGTTTACATCGCTTGATGTCTTTGAGTCTGATGCACTTGATTTTTTAGAATCTGAGCTTTCGTTTTTGTTCTTTTCATTTTTCGCACCGACATCTGAAGCAGTTTTATTTTCTTCTACTTCTTCCTGCTCAATGTCGGAAAACTTTTTTTCGTTCATTATTTATGTTCTCCTTCTGTCAGTTTGAATGCGTTGTCAAGATTTTCGGTAAGATATTCTATAATAGATGTAACCTCGCCATATCTCATCCTAGTCGGTCCCACAACACCTATCTTTCCGACAAATTTTCCATCAACATGATATGATGCAGTAATAAGGCTGCAATCCTTCATATTTTCATCTGAATGCTCGCCTCCAATAGTGATCATGACACCACTATCTCTATTAAGCAAAACTCTTTCTAGCTCGTCCTTCTTACTGAGCATATCCATAAACATCTTTGCTTTGTTTAAATCTGAGTACTCAGGTATGTAAAATATCTTGTCGAGTCCCTCCACATATAGCTCAACATCAAGCATATTTTCCAGCGTCTTCATAAAAGACGGTACTATATCATCTGCCATCATACCTATAGAAGCTACATCTTTTTGAAGATCTTCAATGATGTTTGCTGTCAATATGTTTGAAAGAAGCTCGCCTTTGTAATTGTGTGTCATAACCTTTGACAGAATTTCAAGCTGCTGCGGGTCATAATCAGTCTTGAGCCTCACTGCGGTATTTGTGATCTTGCCGCTTTCAGCGACAATCATCAATACTACGATCCGATCATCTACAGGAAGAACGTTTATATACTTAAGTCTATTTCTGTCCTGTGCAGGTGTCATAGCAAATGCTGTCAGATTTGTAAGCTCTGAAAGCAGCTGTGACGCTCTTTGAAGCGTGCGGTCTAGTTCTGTAATATTTGACGTGATGCGGCTTTCGATCGCAAATTTATCTGCATCTGGAAGCTCATATTTTTCCATCAGGGAATTTACATAAAGCCTGTAAGCCTTGTCTGAAGGAACTCTGCCTGCTGATGTATGCGGATGAGTAAGAAGTCCCATCTCTTCAAGATCTGCCATCTCATTTCTGATGGTGGCTGCGCTTATACCCAAATCATACTTCTTAGACAATGTCCTAGAACCAACTGGCTCTGCATATCTTATGTAATCACCTACTATGGCCTGCAGTATTTTCAATTTTCTTTCACTGAGTTCCATAATATCACCTTCCGTATCTTTGTTAGCACTCAACTCGTCTGAGTGCTAACTACATGATTAATATACTATCATTATTTTGTGATGTCAACTGATTTCTTGCAAAAAATTGTGATTATTTGATGATATTATCTGCATTCATGTATGCTTTTATTCCATAAAAAAAGAAACAGCTGCGCGCCACCTCCAGATAAAATCATGAAGAGGATGCGCATACTGCTTCTTTATCTTTTAATAATTCATATATCTAAAAGTCAGGCATTTCAAACAGCTGTGTGCTAAGATTCATAGTCAGGCATTTCAAACAGCTGTGTGCTAAGATTCATAGTCAGGGACATTTCAAACAGCTGTATACTAAGATTCATAGTCATGGACATTTCAAACAGCTGTATACTAAGATTCAAAGCCAAAGCATTTGATGCCCTATCGACTTGCTTTGATTTTTTATTTTATAGAGCTGCTTCCCTTTTGAAGTACTACTATTCCTGTACGTGCCATTTCTTGTATGCCATACGGTCTTACCATATCCTCGAAGAGCTCTATCTTCTCAGGAGTGTCGCAAATCTCTGCCGTAACTGTAGTTGATGAAATATCTGCAATCTTTGCACCCATCATGTCAACTAATGTCTTGATTTCACTTCTAGACTTGCTGCTGGCAGAAATCTTGATAATGGCAAGCTCTTTTCCAATGACATCTGTGCCTTCGAATCTTCTTACTTTGATCACAGGGATGAGTTTGTTCAGCTGCTTTTCTACCTGCTCTGCTACACTATTTCCGCTGTCAACGATCATAGTGATTCTCGAAATACTCTTGTCTTCAGTAACTCCTACCGCAAGACTTTCGATATTAAATGCTCTTCTTGAGAAGAGACCTGTGATTTTGTTGAGTACTCCGGCCTGATTTTCTACCAGAACTGAAATTATCTGCTTCATAATCAAATCCCTCCTTACTGATTCATGGTGCTTTCGTCAGCATTTATCTTACATTCGAGAATAAATGGACCATCGTGCTCTAGCATCCTAGCGATAGCTTCGTGCATATCAGCTTCATCATCGATGCAGCTATTTGCGATTCCATAAGCATCTGCAAGCTTGCAAAAATCAGGTGTATCAGGCATAAATACGCCATAAGGTCCCTCTGGATATCCCTTCTTTTGGATTTCATTTACCATACCGAGTCTTCTATTATTAAATAGAACTATCTTGACATCAATATCATTTGAAACTGCTGTAGAAAGCTCATTTAGCATCATCTGAAAACTTCCGTCTCCACATACAACTACAGTTTGGCAGTCCCTGTCAGCAAATTTCACGCCTATACCTGCAGGCAGAGAATATCCCATAGTACCGAGTCCACCTGTAGTTAAAAATCTTCCTTTGTCTACTTTGATATACTTTCCTGCCCAAATTTGGTTTTGACCTACATCAGCTACGACATAAGCGTCATCTCTAAGCTGCTTTCCAAGCTCTAGCATAAAGCTTCTAGGTCCTATAGTGCCCATTCTTTTTTCAGATACGGCATTGCATTCCTGTGTACCCATAGCTCTGAGCTTTTCTATCCATTCTGCGGAATCTGTCTCTATATCAAATTCTATAAGCTTCTCAAGTATCGTTCTCACGTCTCCTACGAGTGGAACTGTAGGTGTCATATTTTTGCCTATTTCTGCTGGATCGATATCAATATGGATAGTCCTTGCCTGCTCTTCCACGCGATCAGGTGCTGTCACTGCTCTGTCGCCAACTCTTGCACCGATTATGATCAAAAGATCTGTATTGTTTAGTGCATAATTTGCAGTTTTATGACCAAAGGATCCAATCATTCCGAAATTCATCTCATCAGAAGTCGGTATAGCTCCGATTCCCATCATAGTTGTAACTACTGGAATGTTTCCTTTTTTGCTAAGCTGCGAAATATATTCTGAAGCTCCCGAACTAAATACACCACCGCCTGCACAGATAAGTGGTCTCTTAGCAGTACGGATTTCTGCTGCAACCTTCTTTATCTGCTTAGGATTTCCAGAAATGCTTGGCTTGTATCCGCGAATGCTTACTTCGCCTGGGTCTTTATATTCGAATTCCTGCTTTTGAACATCGCTAGGAACATCGATAAGGACAGGCCCTGGTCTGCCTGTAGATGCAATATGAAATGCCTCTCTTATGATACGCGGAATATCACGTGCATCCTTTACAAGATAGCTGTGCTTTACGAATGGTGCACATGCTCCCGTAATATCAACCTCCTGAAATACGTCTCTTCCCAAGACATCAGTCGCTACCTGACCTGTAATAGCAACGATAGGAATACTGTCCATATATGCAGTAGCAATACCTGTGATAAGATTTGTGGCTCCCGGTCCCGAAGTAACAACGCAGACTCCCACGCCGCCAGATCTTCTTGCATACCCTGATGCCATATGTCCGGCATTTTGTTCCTGTCTTACAAGTATATGTGAAATCTCTCCGTCAGCTGCGAGTTCATCATAAAATGGACAGATGGTTGCCCCTGGATATCCGAACATGATCTTTACGCCTTGCTCTTTGAGTCCTTCAACCATCGCTTTTGCGCCTGTAATCATCTTTTTCTCCTCTTTCCTCTTTTCCTCTTTTTTTCTTTTTCCTTTTTTCTTTTCTCTTTATTCTTTTTTCTCTTTATTCTTTTCTAATCCTTACAGATCCTTTCAGCCCTGTACTTCTCTATGATGCAGTGTCAGATATTTTCTTTCTCTATACGCAGTCACTGAACAAATGATTATCAGTGCTCTGCTGTATATAAAAAATCTGCACTCTACAGATATCGCCGTACAGTTCTAATAATCTGTAACCTTTTCTGGCTTGTCACTCGTCTTAAGATTTCCCTTCTTAAGTTCTCTTGCTGCGAGCTCATCAAAAATGTCAGCCCACGAAATATCAGAAACCTCCATAAGGACCATCAAATGATAAATGAGATCTGACATCTCATACACAATTTCACTTTTGTCCTCATTCTTTGCTGCTATAATCGTCTCAGCAGCTTCCTCACCAACCTTCTTAAGGATCTTATCAAGGCCTTTATCAAGCAAATAATTTGTATATGAACCTTCCTGTGGGTTTAGCTTACGATCTCTAATGACCTCAGCAACCTGCAGCAAGACATTCTGATTTTCCATAGTTATACCTCCCACGATTTATTTAGTTTTTTCATAGCTGTTGGTATTACCAAATTCTTTCATTTTCTTTATAGTTGCTAAACATTTTACAACTTTTTAAATCGTTATTCAACACCCCTTTGACTCTTAAACTCTATTTTCCGCATTTCAATTGTATTTATTGCAGATATACTGTATACTGCGTTTATAATAATTTACTGCGTTTATAATAATTTACTTCATTTATAATAATTTACTTCATTTAGAATAATTTACCGCGTTTAGAATAATTGTACCCACACACAATGATTAAGCACCAAACTCTCCTCCACCTAAGTACCAATTTTCATTCATGTTTTTCAGCTGTGGGCTGCAAGATGTATTGATCAAACAGCTTTAAAGATTTTAATTCGTGCATGGCGGCAGACTATTTGGCAGAGCCATTATTTATTTCACGCATAATTATGGAACTTGAAACCATATATAC
>CAVJDC010000074.1:0-8718 GCA_963648085.1 Anaerovoracaceae bacterium | reverse complement strand
TGAGCTTGTCAGTGCTAATCATGAGCTTGTCAGTGCTAATCATGAGCTTGTCAGTTCTAATCATGAGCTTATCAGTGTTTTACTGTACTTTAAATATTTTTGACCAAAAAGATTCCCCTGCGGAGAAACCACAGGGGAATCTTTTTTAAATTTTTACAGTGCATGAAAAAGCAAGAAAATCATGAAAAGGATTTTTATTTCGGAGCCATTTTCACTCGGAAATATCAAAGCAGGAAGCTTCACTTGCATCAGCTTTGCCGCATACGTATGCAAGACACTCTTCACAAACGCAGCAGCCGCGGTAGACGATACCTTTGTAAATGTCTGAGTCACATATTGTGCAGTGAAGTTCAGACGAGTTATCATGCTTTGATAAAGGATAGGCCTCCGAAGTCATTGTTAAAGCTTTCAACGTTTTCCTCCTATTCCACGCTGACACTTTGTGCAATTCATTATATACATATTTTTCCAAAAAAAGCAATACTTTCTATTGTAAATTAGATATTAGCATGCGAAATGCGAATAGTTATGGGTTTTATGCAATTCCAGTTGGCGGTGAGATGCCAGTAGTTTTCTAGCATATGAAATACCAGTAGTTTTCTAGTACATGAGATGCCAGTAGTTTTCTAGCATATGAGATACCAGTAGTTTTCTAGCATATGAGATGCCAGTAGTTTTCTAGGACATGAAATGCTAATGAAGCTTTGCTGATGCCATCCGAAGGTTAAGATATGTTTTGCTATGAAAGGACAATAGTGAAGCTTTTGAGGCTAGGAATCCGCTGTCTCTGAAAGACTTAGTATGCCAAGTGCGATTAGTGTAAGAATCATACCTGTCACAGATAGGAATGTTGGACTTTCGTCGAAGAATATAAATCCGAAAATCATAGCTGCGACTGGCTCTGACGATGCAAGGATAGATGCGATACCTGTGTCCATTCTTCTGATAGCGGCAGTAAATAGCAGATAAGGAAGAATAGAGACACAGAGTGAATGAAAAATCGTAATAATTGTAAATTTGCCAGGATCAGAATGAAAAACATTTGCTACAAGAGTCCAATCGGTAAACGGAATCAGTGCTACAGTAATCATCGTGAAGCAATATACAAGAATTGTGAAGGTATGATATCCTCTATCAAATGCAAGCCTGGAAAAAATGCTGTAAAGTGCATAAAAGAATGCGGAAAGAAGACCTATAAGAACACCGCCGACGCTCCATGTGACAGCTGTTATCGAATCAAAAGCGCCACTCACAAGAGCACAACCTATAAGTGCAATGATCATGCATATTACCTTCTTAGAAGTAAGCTTTTCGTGGAAAAAAATTCTTGCAAGAATAAGCACGAATATAGGTGCCATTGACAGCAGAACAGCAGCAAAGGACAGAGTCATCATCTGCATCGTGATATTATAGCAGATATTGAGACCGAGCGTGCTCACAAGTCCGGCTACAGCAAATATCCAGATGTCTTTTATATTTATCCGAAGAAGTTTTTTGTCATAAAAAAAAGTTATCAGCAGCATCACAACGGTTGCAAAAATGATACGTGTAATGAGAATTTCAACTGTACCAAGTCCCATCGCAGCAGTTGTGCGTACAAAAGTCCCACTAGTCCCCCACAGAATTCCTGATAGGAGAGGAGCAAGAAATAGAAGCTTCTTAAATGTAAAAGCCGGTTTAGCTGAGTCATTTATAAGGGATGGTTGGTTGGAATTATTTAGCGTAGTTTGATTCATGGTCAATTTTTGCAATATCAATGATGCAGAGATAAATCAGCAATGCTTTTGCAGCGCAGCTGCGATGCAGCAATAATATTGCAAGGTCTCCTTTCTAAATTGTCATAAAATTCAGTATGCAAGCAATATGAACGCTCGATGTCAAGCGAGACAGTGTTCAAAATGGCATGCAAGCGAGATTTCCTCGAGAACCTATTATACATGAAATATATTTGAAAATCTATATATAAAGCTAAGTGTATCCCTGCACTCGGCTGCGATATAGCGAATCACGAGCATAAGATGCAGTAGAGTGCAAGGTGTTATATGGAAAAAATTTCTAAATATCTATTGACAAAATATGGAAATTAAGTATAATAATCAATACAAGGATATGGAAAATATTTCCTTGGGAAAGGAGGTTAGAATGGCAGAAAGGGAAAACAATAGCAGAGATGATTTCAAGTTCACTATCGTGAAGCATTATGGGGTATTGTCCACTTCTAGCAGAGGGTGGACGAAAGAACTCAACTCTGTAAGCTGGAATGACAAGCCGCCAAAGTTTGACATCAGGGAATGGGACCAGGAACACAGCAGAATGTCTCGTGGTGTTACACTTACACGTGATGAAATTCTTCAGCTTGCTGATTATATCGCTGGTCATCTCAGTGAAGCGGTATGATTTACTAGTTTCGGCAAAATTCAGCATGGATTCTCTTTCCTATGCAAGGCTTGAGATGAATTGCTGGTAAAATCGCGGGGCACGCGAGGATAGCTTGTATGTAGTGGCTGTAGAATCCATGCTAAATGCTTCAAAGCTTCGAGGCATTGGATTTTATGAGTTTAAAAGTCTTAGAGCTCAAAAGCTTAAGAGTCCTAAAACCGTGAAGAGTCTTGGGATTTAAAAGTCTAGGAGCCTTAGAGAACAAAACAAGAAGCTTTCGCACAAAAGTCTGTACTTTTATACTTTTGTACTTTTGTACTTTTTGTGCAGAGCATGCCATAGCCGCCTGCGATATAGCTCCTAATATCAGGTGGCCAATATGTGATGTGAAAAATTACTCTATATTCTCAAATGATAAATGCTAGGAAAATTTTTCGGTTGAATTTTTATCTCCTGTATTTTTTTAACCGGTAAATATTTCTATATTAACTCTAACTGTTTTAAATACCTCCGTCGTACTTATCCATGCGGCGGAGGTATTTTTCAATCATGAGTGGAATCGTTTTTCTGCTTATTCAACTGTCGAAAACTCGGAAACATACAAATATCATATCTTAACTTATCTGTTTGCCCCGAGTCACATATCATGGTATAATTTAGGGAATCAGATTCTGTTTTTTTATTGCGTAAGGAGGTCTGCTGTGGGAAGTAAGATAGTTGTTGAGATAGCAGGTCGTAGTGGTGACAGCATAAGAAAAGTAGAGGTGCGTCAAGGGATCTCGCTTTGTCAGCTAGCGGATAAATATTATGAAAGTAAAGAGGGATATTTCCCTGTATTCGCATGCGTGAATGACGAACCACGTGACATGGCATATTGCATAACAGAACCATGTACAATCGAGTTTATGGATTTACATTCGAGGGGAGCTGAGCTTGTATATCAAAGGAGCTTATATTTCCTTTGTTGTATGGTGCTTCACGAGATGTTTCCAGAGTATAAACCGGTTCTAAAGCACCCGCTGAATCAAGGAATTTATGTTTTTTTAGGAGATGATATTAAATTTGATGCAGAGTGTGCACACAGGCTCGAGCTGCACATGCGTAAATTGGCGAAAGAGGGCATACCTTTTGAGAAAAAAGTAATCCGAAGGAAGGATATATTGAGCAGCAATCCTCCAGAAGGTATCAATACAGAGCAAATCGAGTTTATTAGATCAACCTATGTAAGAGAAGTTTATCTATATACTTGCAGGGACTTTTCTATGCTTTTTTATGATTTCCTTACGGAATCCTCGAGATCGCTGTCGATGTTTGATATAGTGGCCTATGAGGGAGGCTTTGTCATACGTACTCCACAGGATGGAATCCAGGAAAGTATTGATGCTTACAGGGATGACACAAATCTTTATCACGCATTTTGTGAACATAGCAAAAGAAATGAAGCTTTTGGCGTCATGTATGTCAAGGACTTGAACAGAAAGATCCGTGATGGAGAGTGGCGCGACTTGATTTTGCTTAATGAAGGTCTTCAGGAAAAGAAGATAGCTGCTATTGCTGATGATATTGTCAAAAAAAATAAAAGAATCATACTTGTCACAGGACCTTCTTCTTCAGGAAAAACTACATTTGCACAAAGACTTTGCATACATCTTAGAGTAAATGGAAAAAGACCTCTTTATATGGGTACGGATGATTACTTCATAGAGCATGAAAAAATTCCATTTAATGAAAAGGGTGAGCGTGCGATAGAGGACTTTGTTGCTCTTGACATAGATCTGTTTAATGATCATATGAATGATCTTCTTTCTGGTCTTACTGTTGATATGCCAGTATTTGATTTTGTGACAGGAAGTAAGAGATATGGGCAGAGGATAACTAAGGCCGAGCCTGATCAGCCGATAGTTATAGAAGGTATACATGCATTAAATCCGAAGCTTACAGAGCATATTGATGACAAGATAAAGTACAGAATTTATGTCAGTCCGTTGACTACACTAAATATAGATGAAAACAACAGAATTCCACTGACGGATATCAGATTTGCAAGAAGAATCGCACGTGATGTGAGATCAAGAGGCACATCTCCTTCTGAAACAGTGAAGCATTGGTGCCGCGTGAGAGAAGGCGAGACAAGAAATGTATTTCCATTTAGTAATGAAGCAGATGTGATATTCAATTCTGTATTTTTGTACGAATGGGCAATTCTCAAATATTTGATAAATGATTCTCTTGAAAATATCAGAGAAGAAGATCCTGGTTATATAGAGGCACAACGATTATTGAGAATTTTTAGGTGCGTCGAGCCGCTGAAGGACACCGATGAAATCGGCAGAAATTCCATTATGAGAGAGTTCCTTGGCGGAGGAATTTGGGTGAAATAATTTATTACCAGCGCCGCTGGTGACTGTGCGAAGATGCTATACATTGCTGGCAGATGCATGTTGCTGGTGCAGCTGCGGAAGACGTACGCATTGCTGGCAGATGCACACTGCTGGTGCAGCTGCTGGTGCACGCTGCTGGTGCTGCTGCGAGCTATGTGGCTCTGATCAAGCGAGCTTGCCATTGTCAGCTGCGCACAAAAAGATTTTGACTTTGAAAGTGAGGGGAAATGCTTTATCTGGGTTGTCATCTTTCGATTTCGAAAGGTTATTTTAAGGCTGCAAAAGAAGCTATAAGTATAGGGGCAAATACATTTCAATTTTTTACAAGAAATCCGAGGGGCGGGAAAGCTAAGGAAATTGATGAAAAGGATATCACAAAGGCATGGAAGCTTATGGAAGAATATTCTTTTGGTCCGCTTCTTGCCCATGCCCCTTATACGATGAATCTATGCTCTTCTAAGGAAGAAGTGAGAGAATTTGCACTAAATATTTTTAAAGAAGACGTAGAACGTATGAAATATCTTGAAGGTGCAAGGATGTTATTTCATCCGGGAAGCCATACTGGTCTTGGCGTAGAGGCTGGCATTCAATATATAGTAGATGCTCTGAATACTGTCATTACTGATGATGCAGGTCCTATGATCATGCTCGAAGGTATGTCTGGCAAAGGCTCTGAGATAGGTCGGAATTTCGATGAGCTGGCTATGATCATTCAGGGTGTGAATCACAGCAATCGTATGGGTATCTGTATTGACACATGTCATATGCATTCTGCTGGATATGATGTGGTAAATGATTTTGAAGGCGTACTAGAAGAAATAGAAAAAAAAGTCGGGATAAATCGTATAGGAGGCATTCATCTCAACGACAATATGAATGATTTGGCCACTTACAAGGACAGACATGCCAAAATCGGTGAGGGAAGTATAGGACTTGACGCTATATGCAAAATTGTCTCAAATGAAAAGCTTGCAGGTTTGCCTTTCAATCTGGAGACTCCAAACGAGCTTGATGGATATGCTGCCGAAATAGCACTCATAAGGGAAAAAATAGGACAGTTCCTGTAGCAGCTGTGAGTAGGCTCTATCAGGGAGCATAAAAAAGGAAACATATTGGTACTTGAAAAGGCATTGCTGGACACCTTGAAAGAAAGATATCTGGAAGTCCGAAAAGGGTGAATTTTGAAAAAAGGATATATCTGGAAACTTGAAAAAGATGGCATCTGGGAACTTAGAAAAGACTATATCTAAGGACTTAAAAAAGGTATCTGCAATGTCTATAGAAAATTAAAGAAAGAATAGAAAAAAATAGAAATGGAATATTTGGATAATCTGAATGAGGAACAAAGAGCGGCTGCCATGCATGTTGAAGGCCCACTCCTTATTCTTGCCGGCGCAGGAAGCGGCAAGACGAGTACGATGACAAAGCGCATAGCTTATATGATAAAGGAAAAGGGCATTTCTCCATATGAAATTCTTGCAGTTACATTTACAAATAAGGCTGCAAGAGAGATGCGCGAGCGCGTCGAGCAAATTATCGGAGAATCGACAAAAATGTGGATACAGACATTTCACTCCGCATGTTTGAGAATTCTCAGAATGAATGCTGACAAAATCGGCTATTCTAGTGACTTTACTGTATATGATCCTACTGATCAAAAGGCTGTAGTCAAGGCTGCGACAAAGGAAGCATTTGGAGGAAGAGAGCCTGCAAACAAGGAAGCTTTTAAGCCTGCAGCTGTGCTTGGCGTAATCAGTGATGCGAAGGAGCATGGGATAGACAGCAGGCATTATGCCGAAAGAGCAGAAAATTATAGGGAAGATATCATAGCCAAAATCTACAGGATTTACGAGTCAACTCTAAGAAAGAACAATGCAATGGATTTTGACGATCTTATCTGGAAGACTGTGCAGCTTCTTGAAAGGAATCAATCTGTTCTGGAAGGACTTCGCTCACGATTCAGATATATAATGGTAGACGAATATCAGGACACAAATATGCTCCAGTACAAATTTGTCAAGCTGCTTGCAGAGGAGCACAGAAATATTTGTGTGGTAGGTGATGATGACCAATGCATTTATCAATGGAGAGGTGCTGATGTAAAATACATACTTTCATTTGAGAGTGACTTTCCCGAGGCAAAAGTCATAAAGCTGGAAAAAAATTATCGCTCGACTGCAAATATACTAAATGCAGCGAACTCCGTGATAAAAAATAATATCGGACGTAAGGACAAGCGTCTTAAGACGGATGCTGATTCTGGCTGTAAGCTCATGTATAGAAGGCTTGACAATGAAAAGGAAGAAGCAAGATATACTGCACAGGAGATAAGAAAGGGTACGGGCAAGGGTAGAAAATATTCTGATTTTGCTGTTCTTTACAGGACAAATGCCCAGTCACGTGCCTTTGAAGCTGTATTTGCAGGGCTTGAGATTCCATATAGGGTGCTTGGAGGACTTAAGTTTTATGACCGCAAGGAAATAAAAGACATGATGGCATATATGCGTCTAGTTGTAAATCCAAATGATGACCTTGCGATGCAAAGAATCATAAATGAACCTAAGCGCAGTGTGGGTGCAAAAACGCTTAAAAAGCTGACGACTCTTGCTAGTGTTCGTGACGAGAGTATATTTGAGATTCTTACAGATGAGGAGGTCCTTGGCAGTCTGACTAAGAAAACGGGAGAAGCACTAGAAAAGCTCATAAAGCTTCTTTTGAAATGTCATGCCGAATATGAAGATATGAAGATAAGTGACCTGTATGACCTTCTTCTTTCTGAGACTGGTTATCTGGAATCTCTTGAAAAGGCTGGTGATATTGAATCTCAGGGCAGGATTGAAAACCTTCTGGAATTTAAATCGGCTATTTATGACGAAGAAGAAAATAATCCATATATATCATTGTCGGAATTTATGGAGTCTCTTACGCTCGCTGCTGACATAGACAAGCATGATCCCGATGCTGATGCCGTCGTGCTTATGACGCTTCACAGTGCAAAGGGATTGGAATTTCCGGTAGTATTCATGCCTGGCATGGAAGATGGACTGTTTCCTGGATGGCGTTCTCTTGATTCACGTGAAGGCGTTGAAGAGGAACGAAGGCTGTGCTATGTAGGAATCACGAGAGCAAGGGAGGAACTATATCTTACAGGTGCGGTAGCAAGAACTCTCTACGGCAGGACTGATTATACAAGGGAATCGCAATTTTTGAAGGAACTTGATTGGTCTTTGTTTGACGACTTCTCTGACAGACCAGGCAAAAGGAGCTATCAGGAAAATCACGCCTCAAATGCCGACGAGCAAATGCCTATGGGACGCTATGGCATGATGAATAAGCCTTTTGATGATCTTGGGAAAATTCGCAGCAATTCTGAAGAAATGAAAAAGAATGCTGCATTGAGAAAGCGTGAATTTGCCGCTGGGGATAAGGTTCACCATCCGAAGTTTGGCGAGGGTGTGATACTTTCGATTAAGGGTGATGTGTGCAGAGTAGCTTTTGACAGCGTAGGGCTGAAAAGTATATCTCTCGGATTTGTGAAGATGAAAAAAATATAATGCAGCTAAAAAAATGTATCTAATGATAAATTATCAGCTGACTAGAGGATTTTTTTGTGTTAGAATGATTACTTGGATTTGGCGGCTGGTGACATGGGTTTGATGTTGACGGTTGATGACACAAGATTTGCAGCTTGTGGTCTGATGGAAGGGCCTGGCGGCTGGTGACATGGGTTTGACGTTGACGGCTGATGATGCAAGATTTGCAGCTTGTGGTCTGATGGAAGGGCCTGGCGGCTGGTGACATGGGTTTGACGTTGACGGCTGATGATGCAAGATTTGCAGCTTGTGGTCTGATGGAAGGGCCTGGCGGCTGGTGACATGGGTTTGACGTTGACGGCTGATGATGCAAGATTTGCAGCTTGTGGTCTGATGGAAGGGCCTGGCGGCTGGTGACATGGGTT
>CAVJDC010000073.1:5055-8833 GCA_963648085.1 Anaerovoracaceae bacterium | reverse complement strand
TCAGAGAAGGCGGCAGAACAGTAGGTTCAGGCGTTGTAACTGAAATCATCGAGTAATTTCGAACCAACTTCGAATAATCTCGAGCAGATCGCGAGCAAGTCTCGAAATCGCTTCAATCGGATAAATTTCAATTGAATTAATCTCGAGGGATATCAAAGGATATCAATTTAAATTGAAAAATGCTTTCGTTTCAAGATGATATTTGTTTAAAGTATTGTCTTTGGAATGGGGGATTATCGCAAAAGCCGTCATGTCTTTTTGGCATGACGGCTTTTATTTGCTCATAAGGCTTAAATTTGATATAATAAAAAAAATGATATGTATAGCAAGCAGTAAGCTTTTGAGGAGCGAAAAATGGCGGCGCACAGGAGTGCACAGGGGTGCACAGGGGTGCACAGGAGCACGGATAAATAGGCTTGCGGAGAGCGGAAAAGTGTGCGGTACGCAGGGTGAGCAAGTTTGCAGTAAGAAAAGAAAGTGACTGGAGGAGGTTTTGAGAGATGAAAGGGAAAAGTATGGCGGCTCGCAGAGTGATAAAGAGAAGGATGCTTAGTATTCTTATTGCATTGCTTCTATTCTTTTCAATGTGCATAAGTGCAAGTGCGATGCAGATTTTTGTAAAAACGATGTATGGAAAGGAAATCACACTGGAGGTGGAATCCGGCGATTCGGTTGACAATATCAAAGCAAAAATTGAGGAAAAGGAAGGCATTCCGGTTAGTCATCAGAGACTTATCTTTGCAGGGCAACGTCTAGAGGATGGCAGAACATTAGCAGATTACAATATACAGAAGGAAAGCAAATTGCATTTGGTACAGTATATACCGTCTGTAAAAAAGACGATGCAGCTTGGGATAAGTGGAATTTCCGGATATAATGACTGGATAGACAGCTATGATACTATTTATTTTGGAAATTGGACAGATTCCAATGTGGAAAATGATGTAACGGGAGAAGGCCAAGCTTCTTCAGCACCAGTGAAATGGCTCGTGCTTGATACGAAAACAAATATGGCGGATGCGACAGAAGACGATGGACTTTTTCTGCTGACGGAGTCGCTATATGGAGCAGATAAATATGGAGCAGACAAATATGGAGCAGATAAAAATGGTGGGTTACAGTTTGACAGCAGCGCAAGAAAGGCATGGTGCAAAAGCTTTTTTGATGACGTATTTAGCAGTGCTGAGCAAAAGGCTGTCTTAAAGACTTCTAAAACAGACGAAAAATATGACATTGACGAGATACATTTTGAAACTTCGGTTGATATTTTAAAAGAAGACAAAGTCTTTTTCCTCTCGGCAGAAGAAGTGAATAATGACATGTATGGTTTCATAAATAATACTGCTAGGATCGCCAACTATGGTGACAGTGAAGGTGCGTGGTGGCTACGCTCGTCATGTGATTATCCTAGCATGATTGACACCGATGGTTTCGTGAAGGTGACAGATGTGCCAGATACATATGCGGCTGCTCGCCCTGCCTTAAATTTAGATCCAGAATATATACTCTTCACTTCCGCAGCTAGTGAGGGAAAAGCCGATGAGGGCGTGGATGAGTATTTGACAGAAGTGAGTAATTATGATGGCAGCGAATGGAAATTGACTCTTTTTGATGATGACCATAGTGGTTTTAGTGCCAAAATAAAATCCTTTGATAAGGACAAAAATATTGTTGAGATCAGCTATTCCGGCGCTAGGACAGGCGAAAATGAGTACATTTCTGCAATTATAAAAGATTCTGACGGTGAGATAACATACTATGGCAGACTCAAGAGTCTTTTTGCTTCAGAAGAGCAAAATAAAAACGACAGCATAAGTGCTGGTGGTCAAAATTATAAATCAAAAAATTATAAATCAACAGGTACCGTCAAGATCGATCTCAGCGGAAAGCTTGACGAGGGTGACACGCTATATGTATTCAACGAACAATTCAATGGCGATAACGAGACTGATTATGCAAGCAAATTTTCGGATGTGACACCGACAGATGAGACACCGACAGATGAGATAGAGAATACAGTATCTCGCGGCAGCAGCAAACCAAAATATTCTATTGTTCAGAAAGAAAATACAGAGGAAATCGGCTTCGCGGATGTGTCGTCAGAGAATTTCTTTTATGATGCGGTTGTTTGGGCAGTAAAAAAAGATATTGCAAGTGGTACAGATGCAGCACACTTCAGCCCGTATGATTTCTGTACTCGTGCACAGACCATTACTTTCATATGGAGAGCGTCAGGAGAGCCTGTGGTGAATTATGCCATGATGCCAGATGATGTCTCGGAGGATGCATATTATGCGGATGCAGTTCGCTGGGCACTTAGTGAAGGCATAGCTGCTGGCACGAGCGAAAATAAATTCAGCCCAGATGCCATTTGTACAAGGGCTCAGGCTTTGACATTCATCTACAGAGCTTTTGGCGAAAAAATGACAGGCAGCAATACATTCCCTGATGTGGATGAAGATGCTTATTACAATGATGCTGTCACGTGGGCCGAGAAAAACGAAATAGCAATTGGAAATTGTGGTCTGTTCCTTCCAGACAATACATGCAGACGCAGCCATGTAGTGACTTTCCTTTGGAGAGCGATTGCAAAATAGATAATGTGCCAAATGGAGAGCGATTGCCAAATAGATAATGTGCCAAATGGAGAGCGATTGCCAAATAGATAATGTGAAGGATGATTAAAACAAACCCTTAAGGACGCCAGGGACGTGCCAAATTTTTGGCATGTCCTTGGTATTTTTTTTGCTCAAGCATAATAAATCAGAAGTTCAAGCGGTGATTATGATCGCATATTGGATGTAATCAAAATGTAACCATTAAAGAAACAAAAAAGAAACAAAAATGTTAATAAGCAACTGCTGTTTGATGACTTTTTAACAACGAAATTCACCAACTTGCGATATTGGAATAATTGCAAATAGTTCAGTTTAGTTTATACAATTATACGAAAAAGTTTCTCTGGAGGTGTAATACATGAGTTAACATTCATCTATTACAATAGCTGAGGAAGAAAGATGAAAGTCATGACATAATATATATATAGAAGAAAAAAGCCTGTGGCACGGTGCATATATGAAAAGGAAAAAGCCTGTGGCACGGTGACATATGGGAAAGAAAAGGTTTGTGGCACGCGATGACATATGAGAAAGAAAAAGCCTGTGGCATGCGGTGACATATGGGAAAGAAAAGGTCTGTGGCACGCGGTGACATATGAGAAAGAAAAAGCCTATGGCACGGTGACATATGGGAAAGAAAAGGTTTGTGGCACGCGATGACATATGAGAAAGAAAAAGCCTGTGGCATGCGGTGACATATGGGAAAGAAAAGGTTTGTGGCACGGTGCATTATATGAGGAAGAAAAGTGCCATGACATAAAGCTTACATGAGAGATGAGAGATATGACAGAAGGCGAACTGAAAAGGTTAAAAAAAGCACAATTGCTTGATATTATGCTAGAGCTCAGCCGAATAAATCGTGATCTTGAAGATGAAAACAAAAGACTAAAGGAAAAGCTAAATGAGGGCTTTTACGACGATAAAGCTATTGGAAGATTGACAGATGCATCAAAAAAGGTGACAGGCATCTTGAATGAAGCAGATGTCAGAGCAATCAAATATCTAGGTAGCGTAAAAGCAAGTACACAAAAAGAATATGAATCCAGGATTTCGCAGCTTGAAGAAATATGTGCGATGGCAGAGAGAATTGTCAGAAAAGCGGAGAAAGAAAAAGAAATCAAGATAAAGAAATATGACGAATATATGGAGAATCTGATGGC
>CAVJDC010000073.1:0-5045 GCA_963648085.1 Anaerovoracaceae bacterium | reverse complement strand
TTGAAAAATTTTATCAAGAGCAGATGGGATTCAAAGAGAGTGTTGAAGGTCTTACAAATCTTACAGATCTTTCGGATTTATTGGATCTTACAAAGATTGGCAAGTAAGAGTATATATTTACATAATAAATTTTGAAAAGCAATTCACGCACGGTGAATTTGGCACGAACCAAGAGGTTGTGAAAAGTATGAACAGCAGCAATTTACAAAAAAATTTGAATACTGTATCCAGCGAAGCTGGCGCACAGGGTGCTGCTGTGCACGAAGAAGCTATATCGCTGCCGTCAGCCGAAATGCTTGAGTCGGAGCTTAAGCGATGCGAGCATAAGCATAGATATAACAAAACTCTTCTCAGTACAGTAGCTGTGTTGATTGTGGTTGCAGCAGTCGCAATTTTGATATCGATGTTGTGGATGCCTGTACTTCATATTTATGGTTCGTCGATGTCGCCGACGCTTAAGGAAGGACAGCTGATTGTTGCGGTAAAAGGCAGTGATTATAAGGCTGGCGATTTGGTAGCATTTTATTATGGAAATAAGATCCTGATAAAAAGAGTAATCGCTGGTCCAAATGACTGGATAGAAATCGAGGATGACGGAGACGTACTTGTCAATGGAACGATGCTCGATGAGCCATATATCACGAAAAAAGCACTCGGAGAGTGCGACCAGGAATTTCCGCTCCAGATTGGTGAAGATCGCTGGTTCCTAATGGGTGACAATCGTTCAGTATCGATAGATTCACGTTCTACCTCAGTTGGACTTGTTTCTAGTGAACAGATTATAGGAAAAATTGCGCTGCGAGTATGGCCGCTTAAAAATTTTGGAATCGTAAATTGATAGTATGGCAGTATGACAGTATGACGGATAAGCAGACATACAGATACAGATATGCAGACATACAGACACAGATATATGGGCATACAGACACAGATATGCAGACATACAGGCACAGATATGTGGGCATACAGACACAGATATGCAGAGACATACAGAATAGATATGTAGATGTAAGATGACATCGAAGCGGGAATTCTTCTGGGAACAGAGGAAAGCAGGATAAAATGGTATACTCCAGGTGAACTGCTGGTGACAGCATGAAATTTCCAGTGACAGCATGAGATCTTTCAGTGATAGCATGAGACTCTGGTAATTGCATGAAATCGTTGGTGATAGCAAGCCTGTGTATATGGATACATATTGAGGCGCAGACGTGAAAGGAGGGATGGATGGTGCGTCCTCTTATATCAAATAGGGAAGTGCAATAAGGCCTTCTGGACACGGCGAATTTAATGTGCCGAAAATGTATTCAATAAATTAAAATCGGCTGATCAATTAGAAAGATAATCTAAAATTGACAAGCTTGATTGGGATTAGTAAAAATGCTTCTGGACAAGCTGAAAGCTAGGAATTAGCTAAAATGGCTAAAATGGCTGAAATGGCTATGATGGCTGTGATGGCTATGATGGCTGTGATGGCTATGATGGCTGTGATGGCGGAGATGATCTGATGGCAGAAGCAAAATAATAATTCAAAATAATAACTAACAAATCAAACAAAATCAAACCAAAGGTCTGCTGGATGGCAGGCTGTTGAAAAGAAAGGAAAGAAAATGAAAAGAAAGCTTTTCTCAATTCTGCTAGTTGTCATGATGACTCTGGCACTCGGAACAAATGCATTCGCAGCTCCGGCTACTTATTCTATAACTGTTGATGATAGTACTACAGGGTACACGTATGGAGCTTATCAGATCTTTACAGGTGATCTTTCAACTGATGCTGCTGGCAAAAAGGTTCTCTCAAATATCAAGTGGGGTGCAAATATAAGTGATGCAGGCAAAACTGCTCTTGGTGATGCCGCAACATATGCAAAGGGCCTTGAGAATCTCACTGGTACTACGGCTGAAGCTAAAGCAGATGAAATAGCAAAGTATATCACAGGCACAGCAGCTGCTTCTGCAACTGCTCCTAATGCTGATGGGAAGTACGTTCTCTCAGGCCTTGCAGCAGGTTATTATCTCGTTAGAAATGATGCAGTACCTACTACAGGTGCTTATACAGATTATATCCTGCAGGTTGTAGATGATGTGAATGTTAAAACTAAGGCAGATATCCCTACAGTTGACAAGAAAATCGTAGAAGGTGAAAATAAGGTAACAGACAGTGCAGCTTCAATCGGTGATACTGTTGATTATGAAATCACAGGTACTATGCCAAGCACTATCGATACTTACAACACATATTTCTACAAGTTCTCAGATACACTCAGCAAGGGTCTTACTTATAATAACAATGTCAAAGTTACAGTAAATGGCGTTGACGTTACTAAGTACTTCTATAAGAATGCTGCAAAAGTGGGAGATGACACTGCTCTTACAGTATCGATCGCTGATATCAAGGCACTCGCAAACGTAACTGGCGTAGGTGCAATCACAAAGGACACTAAGGTTGTAGTTACTTACAGCGCAACACTCAATGAAAAAGCAAATGTTGGAAGTGCAAATCCAAATGATGTAGTACTTGATTATTCAAATAATCCAAATCAGTCAGGAGATGGCACGACAACTACTACTCCACCTGAAAATCCATCTGAAGAACCAAAAACAGAAAATCCTACAGGTGAAACTCCAAAGAGCACAGTAAATGTATATACTACATCACTCACTATTCATAAGACTGATGAAAATGGAAATGCTCTTGCAGGTGCAAAGTTCCAGATTACAGGAAAAAGCGTAAATACTGTTATCGTTGATGGTACTGAATACGTAGAAAGCGCAACTGGTACATATTACAAGCTGACAGATGGTTCATATACAACTACAGTTCCTACAGACGATACATCAAAGTCTTATGAGAGCACAACTGTAAAGTATGCACTGCAGAAAGTAAATCCTAGTGTCATCAAAACAACTACAGATGTAAAGGCAGAAGCTTTCGTTGACGAAAATGGCAACCTGACATTCACAGGTCTTGGCGAAGGCGAGTATACTATTCATGAAACTGTTACACCTGCAGGATATAATACATTAGCAGAGGATCTCGTAGTAACAATCTCATTTGATAAGGATAAGAAGGTTTTCTCTGCTGCAACTAAGAATGACACAGATGAAAAGCAGATCGTTACAGTTATCAAAAATGAAGATGGTTCAGCTGCAAAGGCTCCAGCAAGCACATTTGAGACAACTATCGTGAACGAATCAGGTACTAAGCTTCCTTCAACAGGTGGTATCGGTACTACAATCTTCTACATTGTAGGTGCTGCACTTATCATCGGAGCAGGCGTTCTGCTTATCACTAAGCGCCGCATGTCAACAAGAGGATAAGCACGAAATAAATTACCAAGCTTTAAATTGGAAAATGAATTTCCGGGGGGAGATTTCTCTCCCCGGACTTTGCAATTTTATCCCAGAAAAGATGGCCTGACATAAGGCATTACAAATTGCTCTATAAAAGGTGCGCCAACATGTGACATTACAAATTTGCCATATAAAAGATGCTTTGACATAAGGCACTGCAATTTGCCATATAAAAGATGCTTTGACATAAGGCACTGCAATTTGCACTATGCTAGTTGTATCATTTGTTATATACTTGTTGTATATTAGTTGTATCGTTTGTTATGTCATCCGTCATATCATCCGTTGCAGCATTCGCTACAGCACTCGCTACAGCATTCGCTACAGCACTCGCTACAGCATTCGCTACAGCACTCGCTACAGCATTCGCTACAGCACTCGCTACAGCATTCGCTACAGCACTCGCTACAGCATTCGCTACAGCACTCGCTACAGCATTCGCTACAGGATCCGTTACAGAGTCCGTTACAGAATCCGTTACAGAGTCCGTTACAGAGTCCGTTGCAGAATCCGTTACAGAGTCCGTTGCAGCATTCGTTGTAGCATTCGTTACGGCATTCGTTACAGCATTAAGGAGAACTATATCAGATGAAAAAGAAATTATCGACTATAATTTTGATATTGGCTTTCGTGATAGGGTTGTCCCTGCTGCTGTATCCGACGATCAGCAATTATTACAATTCCTTTCACACCTCACAGGCGGTTGCTTCCTATGTAGAGGAGGTCGCTCAGATGAGTGAAGAGGAATGCCAGCAGATACTAAATGATGCGAGAGCTTACAATGAAAGCTTAGCATTAAAGAAGAGAGGCATCTCGTCATCGAATGAAGATATAAAAGACTATAATGAGCTTCTTAATGTAGGGGATGATGGAATCATGGGATATATTCAGATTCCATGCGTAGATATAGAGCTTCCGATATATCATGGAACTGACGAAAATGTTCTGCAGATAGCTGTAGGGCATCTTGATTGGTCAAGCTTGCCTGTAGGAGGCGAAAGTACACATTGTGTGCTTTCGGGTCACAGAGGTCTTCCGAGTGCAAAGCTCTTTACAAATCTTGATGAGCTTGTGATCGGGGATACGTTTATAATACGAGTGTTAAATGAGGTCCTCACATACGAGGTTGACCAGATTTTGACTGTACTTCCGGAGGATGTGTCGGCACTTCAGATAGAAGAAGGCAAGGATTATTGCACATTGGTGACTTGTACGCCTTATGGTGTAAATTCACATAGACTTCTTGTGCGTGGACACAGAATCGAAAATGCTGCAGATTCTTCGGGAATCAAAGTCCCTGCGGATGCTTATCAGGTTGATACAAATATAGTGGCGCTGACAGTAGGCGTGCCGCTTCTTGTTCTTTTGATGATTTTACTGCTTTCTCTTGAGAAGAAAAGAAAGGAAAAGAAGGAACATAAGGCAAAGCTAAGTCTGGAATTTTCTGGCATTGAAGGCGGAGGATCTGGTGAGGAAGAGACTGGAGGCGAGGAATCTGAAGTAGAAGATCAGGAACCAGACAGCTAGAAGCTCGGTGAAGAGTGAACCTGGCGATGCGAAATGCTGGCGTGGGTGAGGCTGGTGGCGAGGAATCTGAAGTAGAAGATCAGGAACCAGACAGCTAGAAGCCCGGTGAAGAATGAATCTGGCGATGCGAAATGCTGGCGTGGGTGAGGCTAGTGTGGATGAATC
>CAVJDC010000072.1:0-8835 GCA_963648085.1 Anaerovoracaceae bacterium | reverse complement strand
ATAGAATGCACCATTGTAGCTTCCTGTCGAATCGATGATCTTAGATGCTACCTGAGGCAGGTATGATGCCACAAGCAGATTAAGATTTACTATAGAAAGATTCAGAGCATAGTTTGTATTTCCGAAGAACTTTGCAGTAAATGCTGAGTTTGCTGGCGTAACTCCGCCATAAGCGAATCCTGCAAGAACGTAAGCAATTACGAGAACTGCAACGCTGCCTGTAGCTGTTGCTGCGAGAAGAACTATAGTAGCCACCACGAATAAGATAACTACGCCAATCATCTCGAATCTGAAGCCCTTAGCGTCAAACAGTGACCCGAAGACAATTCTTCCAAAACCATTACATACAGATATAATTCCGGCTATAGTAGCAGCTGTCGCAGCATTGGCTGTGATCGTTTCTGCAAACGGTGCAGAGTTGCCAACGATAACAAGACCAGCGGCAGAAAGTACTATTGCCCAAATGAAGAAAAGCCAGAAGTTTTTGTCCTTAAGCATGCTGCCAGAGTTCATTTCTGCATACGGTGCCGATTTTGACTTTGATGATGATGCAAGTCCCGCCGTGTCTGCCTCGGTAGGCGGCTTAATGAGCAGGCCAAGCACCAAAACGATGATACCAAATACGATACCAAAGTAAAGGAACATTGATCTCCAGCCTATGGAAGCGATGAGTCCAGCTCCAACTCTTCCGACTAAAAGTGATGATATACCAAATCCAAAAAGAAGGATTCCTGAGCATAAGCCTGTCTTGTCAGGGAACCATTTTACGATCGTTCCCATTACTACATTGTAGCCTATACCTACGCCAACTCCGTAAAGGACGCCATAAGCGATATAAAGTCCAACTAATGAATTTATATGAGACGACATAATAAGTCCTGCTGCCATAAGAACAGCGCTCAAAATAGCGGGAATCTTGATCCCTATCTTCTTTGTGACGATGCCTGAAAAGAGACCTCCCAGACAAAATGTCATCATAGATATCGAGAATGTCATCTGGGCAGATGAAACTGTCCAACCGAATTCATCACACAATGTATTTCTGTATGTAGACCATGCATAAAGAGAGCCTAATACCAGCAGGATAATAGTACCCATGACCAGCATAAGCCATCTGAATGATGGACTTTTAGCTTTGTTATTTTCCATGTAAATCTCCTAATAGTAAATCTCCTATTTGATTCGACAGTTTTTTCAGTTTGCGCATTATTTTATCGCGTGATTTTTCACGTGATTTTTCGCGTGATTTTCGCGTGATTTTCACGTGATTTTTCGCGTGATTTTCGCGTGATTTTCGTATGTTTTTCACGTGATTTTTCGCGTGATTTTTCGTGCGATAATGTCATGTAATAATGACGCATGATAATGTCGTTCAAAATCTCATTTAGAAATTCTTCTTAAACGACATAGCCTCTTCCTGACCTGTCTGTACTCTATATGCTCCGCCTGCAAGTGCGTCCATTTCATTTTCACCTGCAAGTACGACTACTGGAGCTATAAAGCCTGTTCTTTCTGTGATCCAATCTGTAAACATCTTTGAATATGCTATGCCGCCTGTAAGGATGATAGCATCTACCTTTCCGCCTACAACTGTAGAAAGAGCACCGACTTCCTTTGAAATCTGATATGCCATAGCCTGATATACCAGCTCAGCATTCTTGTCGCCGCCTTCGATAAGCTTTTCTACTTCACGTGCATCCTTAGTTCCGAGATATGCCTGAAGACCTGAGCTATTCTTAAACTTCTTCTTCATAGCCTTCTTGTCATACTCGCCAGAAAATGCCATATCTATTACCTGAGGAGTAGGCAGTCCACCCGCTCTTTCAGGTGAGAATGGGCCCTCTTCATCATTGATAGTATCAACTATGCGGCCGTTCTTATGGATAGAAACTGTTATGCCTCCGCCCATATGAACAACTATTGCCGTAATATCAGAATAAGACTTGCCCTGGTCAGCTGCATACTTGATAGCCATAGCACGCATATTGAGATTGTGGCCTATGCCCTTTCTCTGCATTTCAGGAACACCTGTAAATCTTGCTATAGGCTCGAGCTCGTCAACTGTTACAGGATCGTAGATATATGCTGGGATGTCATTTGCGTCAGCAATTGCAAGTGCGATAGGAGCGCCTAAATTTGAGGCATGTTCATTTACAGGATGATATTTCAGCTGATCTACCATGTCCTGATTTACACGAAATGCACCTGCCGGTACTGGCGGAAGAAGTCCGCCTCTTGCTACTACACATGTCAGCTCTGATGCTTCGAATCCGTGATTCTTTATTTCATTTAATATAAGGTCTTTTCTGAACTCATATTGATCAAATATAGCATCATATTTTTCTATTTCTTCAGCATCATGCTCGATGCTAGTGACGAATTTCTGTTCGAGATCCTCATATACGGCAATCTTTGTAGAAGTAGAGCCGGGATTTATTACTAAAATCTTTTCCATGAAATCCTCCCTACCAGAATTTGCGTCCTGCAAGGTCTGCTACCTGCTCGTTTGTGATATTTTCGCTTCCGGCAGCAACAGCAGCAGCAAGAACGATAGAGTTATACTTTTCTTCTGATGAAGAGCCTCTTGAAGTGAGGATAATAGGAACCTTAGCACCTACGATGAGACCTGCCATCTTTCCTCCAGCAAGCTCAACAAGAGATTTGCCAAGAGTATTTGATGTAAAGATATTTGGTGAAAGAATAATATCAGCATCACCAGCTACAGGGCTTTCGAAATGCTTTACTTCAGCTCTTTCCTTAACTACAGCAATGTCAAGAGCTACTGGACCTTCAACGATACAATTCTTTATCTCGCCATTTACATACATTTCCTTGAGCTGACCTGCTTCGACAGATTCTTTGATCTTTGGATCTACCTTCTCAGCATTTGCCAAAACTGCTACCTTAGGTTCTTCATAACCGAGAGCTCTAAGTGTATTTACAGCATTTACCAATTCTGCAAGCTTCATGTCGAAATTTGGAGCGACATTCATGCCGCCGTCAGTTGTAAGAAGGAACTTATGATATGATGGAATCCAGTTTACAGCGACATGTGACATAGCCCCATTTGGACGGCTGAGATTTGCTTCAGGCTTAAGAACAGCTCTTAAGATCTGTGATGTCTCGAGCTTACCCTTCATGAGAAAATCGCCCTTGCCTTCTCCGATCAGCTTCACACCAAGCTCAGCTGCCTTGTCAAAATCGCTTTCATCATATACTTCATAAACATCCTGACTGACGCCAAGTCCATCAAGAGTAGACTTTATAGCAGCAGCATCACCAATAAATACAGGACTGACAATGCCATCCTTTTGTGCTGTCATAACAGCCTCAAGAGTATGAGCGTCATCAGCGGCAACTACAACAATTTTCTTTGTAATGCCTGATGCTTTCACATTTTCAATCAAATGTGCAAAATCCTTTAGTACCACTTTTTTACCTCCGCAATTTATCCAAAAGGCGCCATACACATATGCACGGCGCCTCCTGTAATGATAGGTTCGCATACAGCAGCCGTATACTGTCACACGCAAACCCGCGAGAGCGGCTTTCTGTCTGTTCTTTTTATATTGAAGCACAGATACACATACCGCATCGCATTAAATTTCTTTTTCGCAAATTTTTCCTAAAATGAGATTAGTCTGCAAAGATTTCTTCTGGTGTAAGGTCACAACCAGGCATTGGATGTTCGTAAGCAATTCTTGAAACGTTCATCAGATGATGATATGTGAGGTTTTCTGAAATAGAATTTCCGCCCCATGAACCGCAGCCGAGTGAAACTGTGCCTTCGAGACCGTTGCAGTGAGCGTCGCCGCCTGCTGCGTGACCTGGCTGGTTAACGAGGATACGGCCTACAGGAAGCTTCTTTGCAGCTGCCATGATCTTTTCGTCGTCCTTAGAATAGATAACAGCTGAGTGACCAGCACCTTCTCTGTAAAGGTTTGTGCAAGCATTTTCTACAGCTTCATCAAATTCCTTATAAGTTACGATAGCGATAGCTGTAGTGAGCTTTTCCTTGCAAAGTACATCTGCAGTACCTTCAGCCTTTACGAGGAGAGCAGTCTTGTCATCAGCGATTTCAACGCCTGCCATTTCACCGATAGTATTTGGGAACTGACCGATAACAGCCTTGTTCAGTGCGCCATTGATGAAGAGAGTATCTCTAAGCTTAGAAACTTCGTCAGCTTCGTCAGCCCAATAAGCACCAGCCTTGATGAATGCAGCCTTAACTGCTTCATAATCGTCTTCATGAACGTGGATGCACTGGTTGCCTGCGCAGATAACGCCAAGGTCAAATGTTCTGCCGTCGATTACCTTAGCAGCTACTTCGTCCCAATCCTGATCTCTGTCGAGGATAGACTGTGAGTTGCCTGCGCCTACGCCAAATGCTGGCTTACCTGAAGAATAAGCAGCCTTAACCATGTCAGGACCACCTGTAGCGAGGATAACGTCTACCTTCTTCATGAGAAGACCAGAGATATCAACGTCTGGGCAGTCGATGCACTGAACCAGATCAGCAGGGCCGCCTGCAGCTACGATAGCATCGTTCATATACTTAACTGTGAGCATTGTAGTGTTCTTTGCACGTGGGTGTGGAGAAACAACCAGTGAGTTTGCACACTTAACAGCGCACATACCATTTACGAGCGGTGTAATAGTAGGATTTGTAGTAGGAGTTACGCAGCCTAAAACGCCCATTGGCTTAGCTAATACGATAACACCATTTTCTGGTTCTTCTCTGATAACGCCGATAGAAGGCTTACCCTTGAGTTCAGCCCAAGTACCAGTAGACTTACCAATATTCTTCATGATCTTGTGTTCAGGATGACCCATGCCTGTTTCTTCAACAGCCATCTTACCGAGTTCTTCAGCATGTTCATAAATAGCTACAGCCATAGCCTTTACGAGCTTGTCGATTTCTTCCTGAGTCATGCCAGCAGCAATCTGCTGAGCCTTTCTAGATCTTTCGATATATTCGTCAACGATCTTTTCCTTCTTAGCATAAATAGCAGGGAGTTCTGAGAACGGGTCAAACGCTCTCTCAACAACTTCTTTAATAAAATCTACATTTGACATTTTAGTCACCTCCATGGACTTTTCTTAATAATCAATATGTTTGCATAATGCTATAATCGCATTTGCAATAGTTGTAATAACGTACTTTGTAAAATTGCATACATTCATGTTTGTATGTTAAAGTTTAAAAAATATATAAGCAACGCTTGCCGCCCGCATGCATATGCATATCTGATCAAAAATTTTCAGTAATACGGGCATGGCTTTAGCTTTACTTTCACAAATTTCACATACGTATGAACATTTCACATGTACTTTCCGCATGTTCATTCTGCATGTTCACTTTTCATGAGAACTTCTCGCACGCATTTCACATGTGCATTCCGCATGTGTATCCTTCATCTGCACCTTTCATGCAAACTTCTCGCACGCATTTCACATGTGCATTCCGCATGTGTATCCTTCATCTGCACCTTTCATGCAAACTTCTCGCACGCATTTCACATGTATTTTCCGCATGTGCATTTCATACACACTTTGCAAATAAACTCTATGCGTACATTTCCTTAAGGATCTCGAGAGCATCTTCTGGAGTCATCTTTCTAGGGTTGAATGTCTGGAAGAATTCTTCAGAGATAGCCTTAGCGATTTCTTCAAACTTTGATTCATCATAATCAAATGTCTTGATTGAAGGCATCTTACACTTGTTATAAACGAAATCATTCATAGCATCCTTAGTGAGCTTGCCGATTTCTTCAGGAGTTTCGTCACCCTTAAATTCAACGCCGAAAGCCTTACCTACATTCTTTGTAAGCTCTGGAACTGCTGGAGCATTAAATTCGAGAACGAGAGGAAGTGCATAAGCACATGCTGTTCCATGTGGGATATTGAAATATCCGCCTACAGTCTGGCCGATTGAGTGGCCTGCGTGTGTATGTCCATAGCAGAGGAGGAATCCAGCCTCAGCAGCAGCTACAGCCATCTTTTCACGTGCTACCATATCCTGGCCATTTTCAACGGCTCTAGGAAGATATTCAGCGATCATATCCATAATCTTTTCAGAATAGAACTGGATGAATCCATTTGTAAGAGTACCAGTATATGATTCTACGGCATGAGCAAGAGCATCGATACCTGTTGAAGCTGTAAGCTTTGGAGGCATACCAGCCATGAGTTCAGGGTCAACGATAGCAAATTCTGCAAATGCACCCTGGTCAGAGATGAAATTCTGCTTGATGTGATTTTCATCAGAAAGGATAGAACCATCAGACATTTCTGAGCCTGTACCTGCTGTAGTAGGAACCATGATGAGACCTGTGCCGCATTCAAAATGCTTAGCGCCATTTGCATACTGGATAAGAGGTGCTTCGTTAAATCTTAAGATATTTACACCCTTTGCAGCGTCCATGTTTGAGCCGCCGCCAACTCCGATAACCATGTCGCAGCCTTCCTTAACAAGGATTTCATAAGCTTCCTCAACAGCCTTGATAGGTGGATTTGGAGTTACCTTATCATATACAACATATGGAATATTCTCATTTTCGAGACCATGCTTTACCTTATCTACTGTACCTGTCGCTACCATGCCTTCGTCAGCTACAATCAAAGCCTTACCTGCGCCTATGAATTTAGCGAGCTCACCAAGCTGGTTGATGGAACCATTCCCGAAAACTACTTTTACTTTTTCGTACATCTGGAAATTTAACATGCTTCCTCCTTTAATAAAACAATTTTTTCAACGACGACCCGGTCTTATGCAAGAATCACGACAGGCTGCCCCACCCTAAAAAAGCTAACTACTACGATGAAGCGGATATCTCGATCTAGTCGAAAAATTTATGACGCGACTGATACTGATCTGACGTGGCTGATACTGATATGATAATATGAGAATACCGAGCAAAAAACATCAGTACACAAACATACATGCATGTATGTTTGCTTGCATTCATAAAATATCACGCTACACAAATTTTGTCAATATATTGTTTAATAGTTATTTTTTTATCATAGTCACAAAACAAAAATACCAGATTTTATCTTGTCCTAAATGTAAGAAAAATCCAGTATTAAATCAAAATAATATTAAGTTGTAGCTATGACCAACCATAATAGCACTTATGTATATCAATTAGATATATCGGCATACGACTAGATGTCGGCACCATGCTAAAGATATCGATATGCGGCAGATATATCAGCACACGACTTGATATCGTCACCGGACCAAATATATCAGTCCCCGACTTGATATCGTCACCGGACCAACTATATCAGTCCCCGACTTGATATCGTCACCGTGCCAACTATATCAGTCCCCGACTTGATATCGACAACCGGCTATAATAAATCATTGATTATAATTTTTATATATTCTTCTAAATGTTTTCTATCTTTTTTCAGACCTACTGAAATATTTTTCATGAGGAATAATCCCTCAAAGAACAGAAATAATACTGATGCATAATCCTCAGCGTCGCGGTCAGTTTTTATATTCTTCTGCTGTATATGCATTCTTGTTTCTTCTGTGAAATATCTGAAGAGCTTTATTTTTTCAAGTTGTATATCCTCTTTAAGGTCTGAAAATTCGTCCATCTGAGATACTAAGCTCAACGTTTTGTAGATGAAAACAATCTTTTCATTTTCATTTTGCGCATACCAAAATATTTCAAATAATCTGTCCTCATACTTCATAGATGCAGGCAATGAGTGTGCATATTGAACTACATCATTTTCATAAAGAGTGTCCTTTACTACCTCTCTATAAAGCTCGCTTTTGTCTTTAAAATGCCAATAAACAGCTCCTCTCGTCACCGATGCCTCCTTTGCTATCATGTCAAGAGACGTCGTCTTGAAGCCTTTTTCTAAGAAACATTTGAAGGCTGCATCGAGAATGGTTTGTCTCGTCTGAAGAGCATCTTCCTTTGCTTTTTTCATGATTCTTCTCCTACTAATACCGCCTGCATATTTTGCAGCTTCGCAGGCTAGCTTTTCCCAATAAAATTGCCTGCAAATTGATAAGCTGCAGGCTGACTTTCCAGATAATGTCACTTGTAAGTCTTGCATACTTACAGGCGATTTTCGTGATAATGTAACCCACAAATCCAGCAGGCTCACAGGCGATCTCTGCGGTAGTATCACACACAAATCCCGCAAATCCCTCAAATCCAGCAGAATTACAGGTGTTCTCTGCGATAGTATCACGCACAAATTCCTCGCCTCGAAAGCCAGCAAATTCGACTGGCGAGTTCATTTCGAGGTTTTCGTTGGTACGTTCCATATGATAGGCTGTCAGTGATCCCTATATTTTAAAGCTTACTGATTGGCAAAAATTGCATATAAATTCGCTAAAAACATTATCACTATGTTAAAATAATAACGCATTATTTAAAATGTAATGACTTATTATACCATATCTGCATGCAATATTCAACATTCATTATTGTATGTTTTGTATTATAGATTCAGCCGTCGAAGCTTTCATCTCAAGCAAGAAAGACTTTAGTACAGTCACAAACATACCACGTGTCACAGACTTGCAAAGTAATTTTTAACCGCAGCAAACCATATTATGATATAATTGTTGCAAGGGAATTTTTCAAAAGCTGGCTAGCAGACTTTTGCACGGGCGTGAAGCCCAAGGAGGTTTCCGCTATACCGATTGCTCTTAACATTCTAACAGCTTAAGCAACATGATGGATAATTCCTTACTGGCTGTAAGGGATATTAACCATAAATATATTGTAGTAGGAGGATGGTCACTTATGGGAAAATTTTTAAATCCAGACAATAGTGCATTTCAGCCATCTGTTGATTCAG
>CAVJDC010000071.1:3929-8886 GCA_963648085.1 Anaerovoracaceae bacterium | reverse complement strand
CTGCACCTAGCATGCTGCACCTAGCATACTTGAAATCTCATCATTTTTGCATTTCCTCATCATTCACTAGCCCCGTGTACTTCTTGTATTTTTTTCGTCACGTTCATGATAAAAAAGGTGAATTGTTGAAAAATGAAATTTCATAGTATATAATTTTCTTTATTAAATCAGACGCCCTCGGTCTCGTCCGATAGTGCCTTTAAAGCGCAGCAGCGCCACTGACAAGCTTGCTTGATAACCCACCTCACCGGATAGTTGGGAATAGAGTCTAGTGCCTATATAGGCGGGTTTATCTGTTGCTGCGTTATATATATTAAGTCTAAAATTGCTGATTTTAAACAGAAAAGACAGAAAGGAAACATATTATGTATAACAGTGATAAGATAAAAAATGGTCCAGGCGGAGCACCTGTACGTTCCCTCTTCTATGCAATGGGATATGTAAAGGAAGAAATCGATCGTCCACTCATCGGTGTTGTAAATGCTCAAAATGAGCTTATTCCTGGTCACATGCTTCTTGACCGCGTTGCCCAGGCAGTTAAGCGCGGCATCATTCTTGCTGGCGGCACTCCAGTAGAATTTCCTGCTATTGGCATCTGCGACGGTATTGCTATGGGGCATGAAGGTATGAAATATCCGCTTGCCAGCCGTGAGCTCATTTGTGACTCCATAGAAGCTATGGCAAAAGGACATGCACTCGACGGTCTTGTTCTTATTCCAAATTGCGACAAGATTGTTCCAGGCATGATGATGGCTGCAGCCCGTCTGAATATCCCATCAGTAATGGTTTCTGGCGGTCCTATGCGTACAGGAAACCTTGATGGTGATATTCTTGATTTTAACAGCGTAATGGAAAGCGTCGGTGCGTTCAAAAATGGCGACATTACTGCAGAACAGCTAGAATGTGTTGCAGAAAACTGTTGTCCTGGCTGCGGATCATGCTCAGGTCTTTTCACAGCAAACAGCATGAATTCGCTTACAGAAGTTCTTGGCATGGGTCTTCCTTACAACGGCACAGCTATCTGTGACAGCGGCGAAAGAATCCGTCTTGCAAAGAGAGCTGGTATTCAAGTAATGGAAATGCTTAAAAGGGATATACGTCCTCGCGATATTCTCACGAAGGAAGCATTTGAAAATGCAATCACAGTTGATATGGCAATGGCAGGATCGACAAATACTGTACTTCATCTTCCAGCAATCGCACATGAAGCAGGAATCGAGCTTGATCTTGACATGTTTGACGCTATCAGCGAACATACACCAAACCTCACGAAGCTCAGCCCTAGCGGACACCATCACATGGATGACCTAGGACTTGCAGGCGGCATTCCTGCTATGATGAACGAGCTTTCAAAGAAAGATCTTATCAATCTCGACTGCATGACAGTTACAGGCAAAACCGTAGGTGAAAATATTGCTGACAAGCCTGTTTTAAATTATAATGTTATCAAACCTGTAGATGCTCCTTACAGAGACCGCGGCGGTCTGGCTATTCTTCGCGGAAATCTCGCACCTCTCGGTTCAGTCGTAAAGGAATCTGCAGTTGCTCCCGAAATGCTTGAGCACAGTGGTCCGGCTGTCATATTCAATTCTGAGGAAGAGGCTTCAGCAGCAATCTGGGGCAAGAAAATCAAGAAAGGCGACATCATTGTCATTCGTTATGAAGGCCCTAAGGGCGGCCCTGGCATGAGAGAAATGCTCTCACCTACTTCATCTATTGCTGGAATGGGTCTCGACAAAGACGTTGCCCTCATCACTGACGGAAGATTTTCTGGTGCTTCAAGAGGCGCATCTATCGGACATGTTTCTCCAGAAGCGATGGCTGGCGGTCTCATCGGTCTTCTTAAGGATGGTGACATTATCCATATCGACATCCCAAATAGAATTCTTGAAGTAAATCTCTCAGAAGAAGAAATCGAAAAACGTAAGTCAGAATATGTAAAGCCAGAGCCAAAAGTAAAGACTGGCTATCTCGCACGCTATGCGAAGCTCGTCACATCAGCAAATACAGGCGCTGTCCTTAGTATTGATTAATAAAGTTTGTAAGGAGAAGTTTTTATGAGTGAGAAGGAAATGAAAAAAAGTCTTGCAAGCAGCGACTTCTGGTTCCGCGGTATTTCAAACGAAATGGAATCAGGTGAAATCACATTTTTTATATGTGAAAATCTTGATGATGTCCTCGATGATAAGACATTCAATTTTAAAACGCATCGCTGCCGCGTGACAGGCGAAGAAGCCGTGAATGCATCTGAAATTTGCACTATGGATTGCGAGCACTTTGGAATGTGTGACAATTGCAAAGGCTTCAGTGCAGTAAGATGCCAGGAATGCTTCATTCCACGTCCGTGATCAAATATGCTGACAGTCCGTGATAAAACATGCTTACTGTCCGCGACTGGACATACAGATGATCGGTCTATGCCCGCACCCACTGACTGTCCGTAATCAAACATGCTGACTGTCCGTGACTGGACATGCAGATGATCGGTCTATGCCCGCACCCACTGACTGTCCGTGATCACGCTGTGATTATCCTTTATGGATGATTTACAGCCAAGCCATGCTGATTCTTTATGAAAAGACTCAGGACAGTGGCATTGATATTTGGGGGCAGTGGCTCTGATACTTGGGGGCAGTGGCATTGATATTTGGGAGCAGTGGCTCTGACAAAATATCCTAAGACAATCACAAAATATGATCAAATGCCGGCAGCTAAATTGCTTGCCGGCATTTGTATTTCGTAGAATTATATCGCGAAAAATCATCAAGCATAATTTTTATTTTTTCTGACATAGTTTAAATTTTTTAGTTTAGTTTGTATGTCAAATATGCAAAAAATGTCTATTTTGCGCATACAGCTCTGCATACTAGCTATTTTTCGCTAATTGCATTGTTTTGTTCGCATATAAAAAATCTTCTTTTTATTCACTTTTTGCATAGTAGTGTTGTTTTTGACGCCTATTTTTTCTTAAAATTTTAAAAAATAATATGCATCTCAGTTATTTACTATGCATAGCACGGGGTCTATATGCCATTTTGCGCAATGTTCATTTTTTGTTTTCTTTCTAACATTTTTGCATCACGTTATTCATGCAATGTCTTTTTTTGTGCTGTTCCAACGACTCCATGATGGTAGTCATTCGAAGCAGATTGTATACATTTTACTTCCGAACGCTATTTTTTTTAAATTTTCGAAAAAATCTTCTTTATTCGTTTTTGTTATTATTCTTAGGTCGCATTATGCAATGTCTTTTTTGAATTGATATGGTGGTATTATGTTTGTAAAATGTCGTTGTCAATTGAAATGACTGGTTGATTTCCAACATAATGATTATTGCGATTTAGATGCATCGTCGTGATGAATAGACGCAGTCATAAGCAGTCATGATAAATTGATCAGTTTTTTTAGATAATACATATACCTGATTACATATACACGAGGAGGCTTGAAATGACAAAAGCTATTTTAAATTCAAATGCTAGAGTTGAAAATGAAATTTGGTTCCGCGGAATGCATACAGAAAATAGTGATGGAAGCAGATGCTATTTTATCTGCAACAAGCTCTTGAGTGTATTTGATGAGCTTACAGGCGCTTACAAGCACTGTATCTGCTCCGCATCATCTGATCCAGCAAAGAGATGCTCTACTGACTGCGAAAACTTCGCTAATTGTGCTGACTGCACTGGTTTCTCTGCGGTAAGATGCCAGGAATGTCACTTCACTAGATAATTTGATTGTCTGGTAAGATTCAAAACAATTTAGTTGTCTGGTAAGATCCAAAAAAATTTGATTGTCTGGTAAGATTTAAAATTTACAAAGCTTGTAAGAATTCATACGGCTGCAAATATTAATCGGCATATAGATACAGCCTTGAATTTACTACATAAATATCATCACGATAGATTCTTTCCTAGTCAAAATCTATTATGAGATAACTCCCTCAAACAAAACACCCACCTTACGTCATGCGAATACCGGAAACATTCACGTGATGCATATGGTGGGTGTTATTTTTTATTGCTGTCATTGCGGAGATATTTCGATAGTCTCTCCCGTACTAAGCATGAAGAGCAGTGTGCTTACATTCTCCACGCCTAGAGCTGTTTTCACGACGTCTGCGTAAAGAATCAGTTGGTTTCTGTATGTATCAGCGATTCTAGCATAAGAAGCCTGCCTGTCTTTGCGATTTACCTTATCAGTCTTATAATCAACAATCACTATACCCTCGCTGTCCTTGAAGCAGCAGTCGATTATTCCCTGCAGGATAACCCTTTCAGGCAGCTGAGCCCTAATCTTCTCAGCTGCCGCCTCATCCGCTGCAAGCGCGGCTATCTCATTGCGATGCTTGCGAAGTGTAAATGGCCACTCACGTTTCACCCATTCTGCATTATATATTCTTCTTCCCACAGGTGATTTCAAGAAAGAGGCAATCTGGCTAATAGATACACTTTCCGCTTCCTTTTCCGTCAAAAGATTCTTGTCTATCAATGACGAGACAAATTCCTCTACATACTTTTCGTCTATGCTGTCCGGATTCCTATCATAAGGGATAAGCTCCAAAACAGAATGCATTATAGTACCTCTCATTGCAGGAGTAATACGCTCTTCTGGCTTCATAAATGATGGCACGATTGCCGAACAGCTTTCAATCCAATTTTTAGGCATTCCTGCTTTTGACATGCCTTCTGCGCTGCTTAAAGACGCTCTGTAGCTTTCAGTGAGAAGCTCTGAGACATCCGAAAATTTCTCATCACCGCGCTTTTCTGCAAATTGCATCTCTGCAATCAAATCGTCATCATAGCTTTCACTGACCAAAGCCTCATTTTCTTTATTATCCCTGTTCGAAGCTCCTGATTTTGCACTGTCACCGATCAAGGCTGCGCCATCTGGACTTTCACTGGTCAATGCCTCGCTTTTGGCATTATCATTGCTCAAATCACCTGATTTTGCACTGTCA
>CAVJDC010000071.1:0-3898 GCA_963648085.1 Anaerovoracaceae bacterium | reverse complement strand
TGGTCAATGCCTCGCTTTTGGCATTATCATTGCTCAAATCACCTGATTTTGCACTATCACCGATCAAGACTTCACCATCTGAGTTTTCGCAGGTCAATGCCTCGCTTTTGGCATTATCATTGCTCAAATCACCTGATTTTGCACTGTCACCGATCAAGGCTGCGCCATCTGGACTTTCACTGGTCAATGCCTCGCTTTTGGCATTATCATTGCTCAAATCACCTGATTTTGCACTGTCATCTCTAAGCTTTTTATTTAGTCCAGATACCGTAAATTTTGATTTCGTATCCATGTCAGATTCATATGGGTATACAAATCCGAAGCGCTCGTCAATCAGGGCAGTCAATTCGTTTGCTCTATCAAACGTCTCAAATCCGTTTTCAAGCTCACTTCGCAGAATTTCAGTCGCCATATCCTCTGCTTTTAGTTCACTCGATAGTGACTGCCTCGTTTCGATATTACACATAAGTCCTGCAGCTTTGATATTTGGCAAAATCCAGTCTAAAGGATTAGAAACCTTAACAGTTACTTGATTTTTGCCTGTTTCACACATTGCTTCAAGCTCTTCAAGCTTTTTTTCTGGATTTTTCATACTTCCCACAAGAACAAGCTCGTCCATTGCGCGAGTCATCGCTACATAGAGAATTCTCATCTCCTCAGCAAGGCCTTCTTCCTTTCTTTTCTTTTTAATGATAGTCTGCATCAATGTCTCAGACTTGCAATTACTTTCATAGTCGACATATTCTAGTCCAATTCCAAAATCCTTGTGCATAACTGCATCTTCATTTTTGGAGCTATATCTAAATCTACTTCCAAGGCCTGCCACGATGACTATTGGAAATTCAAGTCCCTTACTTTTGTGAATAGTCATTATTCTGACAGCATTTTCTGCTCCGGTACTGCTTGTGCTTTGCACAATCTTGACATTGTTTTTATCCAAAAGCTCTACATATTTTATGAATCCGAAAAGTCCCTTGCCCTGCGAGCTCGAATATGCAGCCGCACGATCGACAAGTGCTCTGAGATTTGCAGCACGGACATCTCCCTGAGGAAGCGCAGAAGCATATGCATAATACCCACTTTCGATCATAAGCATCCATATAAACTCGTCGAGCGGCATATATCTTGACTTCATTTTCCAATTTTTCAATTTTTTTAACGCCATGCGGCATTTTTCATTTTCTGACGCAAGAAGAGCATCGCAAAAGCTTCCATATCTATGCGCAAGCCTTATATCGACAAGCTCGCTTACTGATATGTCAAATATAGGCGATCTAAGAACGCTTAGGAGCGGTATGTCACGGCGCTTGTTGTCAATCACACGCAACAGATTCATAAACACTTCTATTTCCATTGTTTGGAAATAGTCATCTCCCGCCTCTACATATCCTGTAATACCCTTTTCCTTCAATGCTTTAGCGTAAATATCAGCCTTTCCGCTCACACCGCGAAGAAGTATCACGATATCTTTCATTCTGACTTTTCGTTCTATGCCTTCCTTTGAGTCAAATATCTTTTGACCAAGTCGCTGACTGACAAGATTTGCCACATGACTTGCTTCAAGCTCCTTACTCTGAAGCTCCGCTAGTTCCTCGTCTATTTCCTTATTACTATGATTATTATGTTTAGTCTCAGACTGCATGTCAGCATTGCCAAAAGCCCTCATGCCAGCATTGCCAGAAGCCCTCATGTCAGCATCGCCAGAAGAACTACCCACAGAATACCCTGCAGCTGTTCCTTCGTTAGTGAAAGTCACAATATCAGACTGCTCTTCACTGGAAGATTCTTCTTTAATCTTCGATATATCCACTATATGCAGCGACACAGGTCTATCAAGCTCGCCCTCATATTCGACTCCTTTTTTTAATGAAGCACTTTCATCATAATCTATCCCACCGATCTCGCGATTCATAATGTTTGAAAATATCCCATTTACAGCATGAATTATATTTCCTTTACATCTAAAATTTTTATTAAGATCTATCCTTCGTCCTTTTATGTTCACACGCTCAGCAAAATTTTCATCGGTTTTTTTCGATTCTTGACAGGATGACTGACTAAACGGCACAAGCTTGTATGAATCAAACGAGTTGTATTTATCAATAAATATCTCTGGCTCCGCAAGACGGAATTTGTAAATACTCTGCTTGACGTCACCTACCATGTAAACGTTGTTTCCCCTGCTTATCTGCTGTATAAGGGTCTCCTGAAGAATACTGCTGTCCTGATATTCATCGACAAAAATTGCTTCGAATTTTTGTCTGTATTCTGCAGCTGGTTCTGCTTGTCTAAGGATTCCTAGAGCCTCATGTTCTATATCATTAAATTCTAACATTGATTTTTCAAGCTTTTTGCTTCTAAATCTTTCATGAAATTCTTTTACCAGCCCCGCTAAATATTCTGCGGGCTTGGCCGTTGCAATCATTCTCCCTATCAAATCTTCATATGGAATAGGAGCCACATTTGCCAGGATATCTTTTAAAATCTCCTTTATACTTTTTCTTGTGCTGCTGACGATATCTTTTATTTCATTGTAAGCTTCTTTATCTTCCTTTGACGCTCTAAATGTAGAAAGCTTCAGGCTGCCAAGATGCGAAAACATCTCCCACAGCTCTTTTGCATCTATACAGCTGTCAGATGCAGCCTTTTTGATTTCTTCTGTACTTCTTTCAATTGTTTCTAAATCGCTGATTGCTTTTTGGTTTATCGAAGGTATATCTGACGTCATCTCGCAAACCTGTTTCGCAATAATGACAGCCTTTTCTGCTTCTCTGACAACTGATTCTATAAGCATCTTGCATAATTGACTTTCTGCAAATTTTTCTTTATCCATATTGAGTGCCGCACAGGCTTCGTCAAGCCATTTGAACGGTTCTGGCATGCTCATTACAAAAGTGTATACATTTATGATCATGCTTCTCACACGATCCTCACTGCGTACGTATGAATACTGCCTTAAAAAGGACGTAAATGCCTCATTGTCATTTTTAAAACGGCTCTCAAAAAGCTCATCTAAAGCCTCTCCCTTCAATATTTCGCCGCGAGCCTCATCGCAAATTTTAAAATCTGCCTCCACATCCGTCAGGTAAAAATACTTCCTTATAACACTCATCGAAAAGCTATGAAATGTGGAAATATTTGCCAAGCGAGCCTTTCTATACTGCGTCCTAAGGTGTGAAAGTTTTATGCGAAGTTCCGCTTGTGAATCTGTATCTTTTGAAGCTGCCCTTGACATAATAGCCGCTTCCGGATTTGTTTTAGGAAAATCAAATTTCGACGAGTCTTCGCTCGATAAAGTACTTACTTGTTCATCAAAATTTCCCTGCATGAGCTTTTCAGATAACTCATTTATAGCTGAAGATATTGCCTTAAGGATTTTTTCTCTCATTTCTGAGGCAGCTGCATTTGTAAATGTAACTATCAGCATATTTTCAACCGAGATTCCGTCATTTAAGATCATCTGCTTTATTCTTTCAGTAAGCACCGCTGTCTTTCCTGAACCAGCAGCTGCAGAGACTAGTATATCTGTATCTCTCGCCTTTATAGCGTCATTTTGTTCATTGGTCCATTTCATAAAACCCACCCTTATTTATTTCATCTTTAGAATTGCCGCACTACGCTCCAAAATATGTGCATTCCACTTTTCAGATTACAATTTCCTGATTACAATTTTGCAGATTACAATTTTCTGATTACAATTTTCTGATTACAATTCACACTCCGCATTTCACGATCCACATCCGCAGCTAATGCCTTAACTGCAAAAGCTTAGCAAATATTTCTGACAATCTTGCCAGCAGGACACTTCACGATTGCATCAATCTTTAATTATTTTTGATTGCTTTTATCTTCATTTATCACTCGAATTCATTAATCTTCAGCTATTTCTGATTGCATT
>CAVJDC010000070.1:0-9016 GCA_963648085.1 Anaerovoracaceae bacterium | reverse complement strand
TTCGATTCCCGGTGGGGTCACCAGTAAGCCTCTGATTTTTATCAGAGGTTTTTTTATTTGCAATAATTTTGCCAACATTGCGAGTGCATGCGTGTATTCTTTACCGATGATGAGTGCATTTGTGTGTGGAACATGCCGATGATACATGCGTTTGCGTGTGGAATATGTCGATGATGAGTGCATTTGCGTGTGGAATATGCCGATGATGAGTGCATTTGCGTGTGGAATATGCCGATGATGAGTGCATTTGTGTGTGGAACATGCCGATGATGAGTGCATTTGTGTGTGGAACATGTCGATGATGAGTGCATTTGCGTGTGGAATATGCCGATGATGAGTGTATTTGTGTGTGGAATATGCCGATGATGAGTGCATTTGTGTGTGGAATATGCCGATGATACATGCGTTTGCGTGCAGATTTTATCGGTGAGATGATTTGTGCACTTGTGTGGTGATTTAATAAATCTTTTTGATGAGGATTCATATTATGGGTTATAGAGAGAAATTTGAACGTACTGAAAGGCTTATTGGAAGTACAGGCCTTGGGATTTTAAAGGGAAAAAGAGTTGCAATTTTCGGAATTGGCGGGGTTGGTGGTCATGCTGCTGAGGCGATTGTTAGAGCTGGTGTAGGTCATATCGATGTTATTGATGGGGATGTTGTAAGTGAAAGCAATATAAATCGACAGATTATTGCACTTGATAGTACGATTGGCATGCCTAAGGTAGAGGCTGCTGCCAAACGTTTTTCTGACATTAATCCAGAATTGGATATTAGAACGCATCATATTTTTTTTGACTCAAATTCACTCGAGTTTATAAATCTTAAAGACTATGATTATATTGTTGATGCGATAGACTCTGTAAAATCAAAGCTGCTTTTGATTGAAAGTGCATTCGAGGCTGGTATTCCTATAATAAGTTCAATGGGTGCAGGAAACAAACTTGATCCTACTTGTGTTGAGGTTGCCGATATTTACAAGACTTCTGTATGTCCTCTTGCCAGAGTTGTGAGAAGGGAGCTTAAGAAACGCGGCATTACAGGGTTGAAGGTTGTTTATTCGAAGGAAATTCCTGTCAAAAATTCTACTAAAGATTTTACTAAAGATTTTACCAAATATTTTAGCAAAGATTCTACCAAAGGTTTTGCCGAAGATTTTGTCAAAGATTCTACCAAAGATTTTGCCAAAGATTTTGTTAAAGAGTCTGTCAAGACTTCTTTGTATTGTCAAAGTGAAAATCTGTGCATTTCTGCCGAAGTATCAGGCAATTCTGCAAAATCAAATGATATCGTCTTTGAGTCTAGTGATTGCAGAGAAGAGGAAAATATGTCCAAAATTGCTGATTGTGACAAAGCTATTGATAGTGGCAAATTGAAAAACGGTGCAATGGAAAAGGGCTCAATGGAAAATAATGAACTAGGAAACGATAAAATGGAAAACAATGGTAAAACTGGCAATGCAGTGACATCTGAGTTTAGGCCTCCTGTGGGGAGTGTGTCTTTTGTTCCGTCTGTTTTCGGTCTTATTATGGCTAGCGAGATAATAAAGGATTTTCTTAGCTAGACTAAATCTTTCTTCATAAAGAGCGGATTCATTTTCTGCTTTCAATGGTGGGTTATAAAGCGAGCTTGTCAGTGTTTTGACACTCTTCAAAATATTTTCTATGTAATATAGGACGTCTGGAGTATAACATTTATGCTTTGGGCGTCCGTTCTGATTTTAAGTGTACGGAATTATTTGTTTGACTGTTATTCAATTATTGCGGGAGTAATCTTCAGTAATTGCTCGATAATTATGCAATGCTCTATTGATAATTATGCAATGCTCTGCTGATAATTGTGCAATGCTCTATTGATAATTATGCAATGCTTTGCTGATAATCGTGCAATGCTCTGCTGATAATTATACAATGCTATGTTGATGGAAATATTTTGTTGCTGGAAAGCAGATGTGCAAGTGCTTTGCTCGGTGCAAGTTGTGGAGTTGGCATTACAATGGTCTGGATACAATGCGCTGAATGATGATGTATTAGATTTATGATGTATTAGATTTATGATGTATTAGATTTATGATGTGTTAGATTTATGACTTATACAAAGCAAGCAATTGGCAACTCCCGACTTGGGAACGAAGGTGCGAATGCAATATTAGGCAAGATAGATGATAAAATGCGATATTGAGTAAGGTATTGCGAATATGAGGGATATAATATAATGTCGAGTAGGGGACAAATTTGATTTTGATAGTGAAATAGTATATAATATATACAACTAAAATTATGTGAAACAAGTTTTCATATCGGATTTTTTACGAGTATAAGAGTGATCGATCAAGAATAATAAACTAAAGAATCAATAAGTTAGAAATATAAGAATCAAATGTGTAAGCCGAAAATATGAGAAGCAAACGCATAAGGCAGAATCTAAGGAGAAAATGCATAAGCTGAAAACTTGGGAAACTAATGCATAGCTAGAATCTGGGAAGTAAACGCATAAGGCAGAATCTAAGGAGAAAATGCATAAGCTGAAAACTTGGGAAACTAATGCATAAGCTTAAATAGGGGAAGTGAAAGTATATTCTAAGTGAAAGTGAAAAAGTACAGATGCATGGAATGAGAGATTAAGGGGAAGGACGAAAAATTCAAACAAGGAAAGAAAATAGGTAAACGCAAGTCAACGGATTGAGGGACGAGAAAAAAATCATAAGGCGAGAAAAAAATCATAAATGATTATTAAAGGGCATAACTTGTACAAGTAACGTGTACAAGTAAAGGATGCAAATAAAAAAGCATATATAAAGATACGAAAAAAGAGAATACGTAGAAGAAACGAAGATAGACGAAGAATCGGCAATTAATCAAAGAATAAGAACTGAATAGAAAACGAAAAAGAAGCATAGGAAATTAGAAAAAGAATAAGTTGATGGCGAATGATAGTGAGATAATTGATAAAAGGTGAACAATGAAGCTGCACAATTTTGGAGAGATAAAAGGGCGCATTTCGGAGAAATTGAATGAAATAAAGGAAAAGAGAACAATTCAGTCGGGAAATGATGAAGTGGCTCAGAATGCAGGAAAAAGTAAGGATAACAAAAATGATGAAGAAAAATCTATAGAAAAAAATGGTTATGAAAAAAAATATGAAGAGTCCTATGAACCTTTAAGCTTTGTAAAGCCGGCTTATCGCAGCAGTTCGTTTCGTGAGACTGAAAAAAAAGAAACTGGTCGTTCGGGTGGCTCTGCTACGAGAGACCATGCAAGAGGTTTAGGAAACCAGAGAAGCTCCGAATCTTCAGGAAGTATATCAAATCCAAGGAGTGCAAGGGGCGGAAGAAAATATGCTGACAAAAGTCAGATGATATATGAGGAATATGAGGAGCCTGATTATTATAGCTTTTATCGCAAATACAGCAATAGTCGCTATTATGATAATGACAGAGAATCTGAGAGCGGCGTTGGAATGTATAACTCATATGATGAAGATAATTATATAGCACGTGAGACGGACTTTTCGAAAAGCGGGGGAACATCTCGTGATGTATATGCCTTGCAAAGTAGGGGAGCTTCGCATGGTGGACGATATGACTCACAAGGCAGGGGAGCTTCGCAAGATGGACGATATGACTCACAAGGCAGGGGAGCTTCGCATGGTGGACGATATGACTCACAAGGCAGGGGAGCTTCGCAAGATGGACGATATGACTCACAAGGCAGGGGAGCTTCGCATGGTGGACGATATGACTCACAAGGCAGGGGAGCTTCGCAAGATGGACGATATGACTCACAAGGCAGGGGAGCTTCGCATGGTGGACGATATGACTCACAAGGCAGGGGAGCTTCGCAAGATGGACGATATGACTCACAAGGCAGGGGAGCCTCGCAAGATGGACGATATGACTCACAAGCCAGGGGAGCTTCGCGTGATGGACGATATGACTCACAAGCCAGGGGAGCTTCGCGTGATGGACGATATGGCTCACAAAGTGGAGGAGCTTCGCGTGGTGGACGATATGACTCGCAAGGCAGTGGGGCTTCGCGTGATGGACGGTATGGCTCACAAAGTGGAGGAGCTTCGCGTGGTGGACGATATAGCTCACAAAGTAGAGGTGCTTCGCGTGGTGACCAATATGGAACATATGGCAGAAATTCTAAAAAAGGTGCAATTAATGGCTTCGACAAGCTAAGAATGAGGGCTGCCGAAAGAAGAATGGATGTTAGGAAGACTAATTCCGCTGGAAGTTCTGCAAGCAGCAGACGTAAGGTTAAGATTATCGCGGCAGTTCTTTTGATATTGATGCTGTTTATTGCTATTAAATCTGCGTCGGGAGCAATCAAGCAGAATATTGCTGCGAAAAATGAAAGGGAATCATATATTGCAGAAGCAAGAAAAATTGCAATGAGTTATGATTATGAAGGGGCTATTGCTAAGCTTGAGGATATTAAAGATTATTCGAAGCATGATGACGTGACTGACTTGATCAGGCAATATGCGGTTTTGCAAGCTAGTCTTGTTCCATTTACAGCTAAGGACGTGACTCATGTATTCTACCATTCTCTTGTAGTTGATCCGGAACTGGCATTTAATGGACAGGATTCTAATGGTTTTAAGCAATGGATGACGACTGTAACAGAGTTTAATGACATAACTCAGGAAATGTATGAGAATGGATATATACTTGTCAATGTCCATGATTTTGTTCAGGAAACAGTGGACAGCAGCGGTGAAAAGCATTTTAAAGAAAAAGAAGTATATCTGCCGTCTGACAAGAAACCATATGTGCTTTCTCTAGACGATTTGTCTTATTATCATACTTATGACAATAAAGGCATTGCGTCGAAGCTTGTGCTTGACAAGAATGGTGATGTTACTTGTGAATATATCGAAAAAGATGGTTCTGTCGTTACAGGTGCATATGATTGTGTTCCGCTTCTTAATCAATTTTTGGAAGAACATCCAGATGCGGCTTACAAAGGTGCAAGGGGAATCATTGCTCTTACAGGCTACAATGGCATATTTGGCTATAGAACTGATGAATCATATGAAACTAGGGAAGATATTGACTCAGATAAGCAAGAATGGCTTGATGCGCATCCTGATTTTAATCTTGAGACAGAACGTGAGGAGGCAAAGAAGATTGCGAAGGCCCTCAAGAAAGAAGGATGGACTTTTGCAAGTCATACTTGGGGACATCAGAAGATCGGGAATATTTCGCTGTCATCTCTTGAAGAAGACACTGAAAAGTGGATGAAGAATGTGGAGCCTCTTATAGGTGAAACTGACACAATAATTTTTGCACACGGTTCAGACTTGGCGAGCGGTGTGGAAACCTATCCTGATAGTGACAAATTCAAGTATCTTAAGGAGCAGGGATTCAATTATTATATGAATGTATACTCTAAGGAAACATATACGATGAAAATATGTGATACATTTGTTCATCAGGGACGTATAAACCTTGATGGATATCGTCTCTGGCAGGACGCATATGGCGATAAGAACTACCTTAGCAAGATAGTTAATGCTGCGGATGTGATTGATCCTGTAAGAAAGGATATGCCGGCGCTGTAGCGAGGCTGCGAAGAGAGGCTATGCTAGTGCTGTGGCGAGGCTGCGAAGTGGTAATGTCGGTGATGTAGTGTGTATACACATAATAGCGTTGACATATATAAAATATAGTGTTAACATTTACTTGTAAGAAAAATTTAAAAAATGATCTTCGGGGCAGGGTGTGATTCCCTACCGGCGGTAAAGCCCGCGAACCGAAAGGCCGATCTGGTGAAATTCCGGAGCCGACAGTATAGTCTGGATGGAAGAAGATTATCATATGCGTAAATGACTGTTTACATGAATGCTGACGCTGAATCGAGAGTGAAGCCCTGATGTCCTTGGTTCTGATATTCTTGCTCGATAGGGGGCAGCTGAGTCGAGCGAGTCAACTGAGTCGAGTAGCTTGATAGAGGCTGAACTAAGTCGAGCGAGTTAAATGATCTGAGTAGCTTGATAGAGGCTGAACTAAGTAGAGCGAGTTAAATGATCTGAGTAGCTTGATAGAGGCTGAACTAAGTCGAGCGAGTTAAATGATCTGAGTAGCTTGATAGAGGCTGAACTAAGTAGAGCGAGTTAAATGATCTGAGTAGCTTGATAGAGGCTGAACTGAGTCGAGCGAGTCAACTGAGTCGAGTAGCTTGATAGTGGCAACTGAGTCGAGTGAGTTAAGCGAATCAGCTTCATGTTTCGGTGGAGAGCCCGCAGGCTGCATATAGTATGCTAGGTGAAGCGCAATATTATGATATTCAGATGCTCCGAATCTATAGAGATTTGGAGCATTTTTCTGTTGTGAAGAAGATCTGAGTTGTGAAAGGAGCATGAAATGGGAAACAATGCTAATTCAAAAATCGGTGTAGTTACATGTACTACTCTGCTTATCGGCGGCATGATAGGAAGTGCTATATTTTCGCTATCGGGTCTCACAATGTACACAGCGGGGCCAGCAGCAATCATATCTTGGATTGTAGGCGGTATTATCATGTTTATTTATGGTCTTCTCATGGCTGAGCTGTCAAGTGTATTTCCTAAATCTGGAGGGGTCTATGTATTTCCAAGCAGGGCATATGGCGGCAAAAAGGGAAGAATGCTAGGATGGCTCTCGTGCTGGGGCTCTATTTTGACAAATTTTGCATCTGTCGCATTTGCAGCTATATATGTGGGGACATATTTGAGCGTATCGTTTGAATGGGCGGCAAATCTACAGATTCCGCTCGCTCTTGTATCGATTCTTTTTGTTGTGGTACTTAATTGTATGAGTTTTTCTACTACGGGAAAGATAAATACGATTCTGGTTGCATTCCTTGTGATTACAATTGCTATTTATGTAGGGACTGCACTGTTTGGGGGATCGTATGATGCATCATTGCTGACACCATTCTTTTCACAGGGGGCTGGAGGAACATTTGGATTCCTGTCTGCGGTTCCTACTGCAATTATCGGCTTTAGCAGTATTATGGCGGTGGCATTTATAGTATCTGAAATTAAAGACGCAGAAAAGACTGTCCCAAAATCGATGGTTATTGCTATCAGTGTGGTTGCTGTTATTTATGTAATGATTATTTTGGCAACTCTCGGGCTGATTACTGCTCAATTCCTGACTGAGAATCCTGGGATGCAGTATATTCCGCTGTTTGCAGCGTGCTTTACAAAGCTTGCGGCTGTCCCTTGGCTTTCTAAAGTTGTAAGTATCGCGGCTGTGTTGGCATTGCTGACAACGATGCTTGTATGTGTTACAATGAATTCGCGAACTCTTCAGGCTGCTTCTGATGACGGACTTCTTCCGAGCAGTCTTGGAAAGATAAATAAGGCGGGAGTTCCTGCTGCAGCGGCTATTGTTACGGGGGTAGTTTCGGGTATTATTGCATGCTTCCCGAGTCTTACATCTGCGATTGTAAATTTTGGTGTAATATTCAATGTGATAACTATCGTTCTGACTACAGTTGCAGTTATCAAGGCACGCCGCAGTGCACATTATCCTGAAAATGCCTTTAGAGCTCCAGGTGGCAAGGCAATGCCGATTGTCGCTATCATTCTTTTAGTCCTGTGCAATAGTGTGAGTATTATTACGGGAACAGCGATGCTTTGGATTTACACTGTAGGATTCTTTGCTCTCGGTCTGATAATATTCTTGATTGCCGAAAAAAACAGGATGTCGGAAAGTGTGTCAGAAGATGCGATAGATATGTCTGAAAGGCTTTAGTGCAAAACTTGAAATGGAAATGTTTGGAAAAACCTCGGTTTGAGGGTATCGGAAAAAGGAAGTCCGCAATAAGCTTAGCAGAAGGTCATAGAAGAAGGTAATAAAAGACAAATGGAGCGAGTGCCTGTAAAAGCTGATGTGAGGCAAAAGATGAATGTGAATGCCTGCAAAAGCTGACGTGAAGGTAAAAAGATGAATGTGGATGCCTGTAAAAGCTGATGTGAGGCAAAAGATGAATGTGAATGCCTGCAAAAGCTGACGTGAAGGTAAAAAGATGAATGTGGATGCCTGTAAAAGCTGATGTGAGGCAAAAGATGAATGTGAATGCCTGCAAAAGCTGATGTGAAGGTAAAAAGTAAATGGAAATATCTGAAAAAATACGATGTGACGGCAAAAAAGTTAGATGTGGATTGTCAGGCGATGAGGCGACGAAGTAATTGAAATGGACAGAGGATGGGAAAAAGTAAGACTTTGTGAGTGGGCGGAAGAATAGACGATGGAATAACGAATGGAGGCTTGATTATGAATATGCTTAGGATTGCGGGTGTTGTGGATGAGTCGATTGTTGATGGTCCTGGCATAAGATATGTGGTGTTTGTTCAGGGATGTCCGCACAGATGTGTTGGCTGTCACAATGAACAGACGCATGATTTTGAAGGGGGTACTGATGTAGACGCTGAGCTTCTTCTTGACGAGATCAAGGCGGATCCATTGATCACAGGTGTTACTTTTAGTGGCGGTGAGCCTTTCTGCCAGCCAGAATCATTGGCATGGCTTGCGAGTGAGGTTAAAGATCTAGGAAAGGATCTGATGGTTTACAGTGGATGGACTTATGAGGAATTGGTCAAAAAAGCATCTGACGAGCCTGCTGTGGGTCACATTCTTGAGCTTGCTGACAGGCTTGTTGATGGGAGATTTGTGCTTGCTGAAAGGGATCTTGAACTAAAATTTCGGGGCAGCAGAAATCAACGCTATATAGACCTAAAAAAAACTCGCGAGAGTGGAGAGGTTGTTCTCTGTAGTGATGAGTATGTGACGGGATTTTAAATAGGAAGCTTTGATTATTATGGTCCGATGCAAGGGTCGCAAGTTGACTATAGAATAACGGTTGATTGTATGTTCTGGGAATTTGGAGCCTGCTTACAAGGGCTGCGTGACATGCTTGCGGGTCTATAAGAAATGCGTATGATGGCTGCGTGACATGCTTGCGGTTGTATAAGAAATGCGTATGATGGCTGCGTGTCATGCTTGCGGTTCTATAAGAAATGC
>CAVJDC010000069.1:0-9098 GCA_963648085.1 Anaerovoracaceae bacterium | reverse complement strand
ATATGGAATCACAGCTGCGGATATCGTGAAGGCTGTAAAGAATTCTTTGGAATAAAATGTAAGAAACGCCAAAGCACGAGTGAAGGAGGTTCCAAAGCACGAGTGAAGGAGGTCACAAAGCACGGACATGAGAAGCTAGTTGATTGAAGTTCAGCTGTAGTTCTTGTTTTCATATGTGTCAAGAGCAGTAGTGAGAAAGGAGGGGAGTTCATGCATAGGAGCTTACCACAGATGGTGCACGATTATATCAAAAAGCATCTGCGTCAGAAGCAATGGCGGTATTTTATGGCAGTGATGGTCTGCGCCGTTGTGCTCTGTACTTTCTATGCGTTGATTCTGCCTGCTATCACTATGACAGATGACACTGGAGACGATACTGTTACAGTTCTAGGCCTCACCGAATATCTGACTGTTGCTGATATCATGATAGATGGTGAACCATATGTGGAGGGTGAAACTCTTTCGGCAGCTAGAGAATTTACAGTAAAGCTCAGCTTTTCGGGCCTTGCGGGAAGGACCGGAAATACAGATTATATCTACACATTGCCTGAAAATATAGGAGTTCTAGATGATATTACAGATGGTATATTGAAGGACGCGAACGGTGTTCAGCAAGGTACCTATACTGTGACGAAGGATAGTGATACTGGTCTGACAACTGCAAGGATCTCATTCTATGAAGATTATGTAAATACCAATGATTATTTAAATCTTGCGCTGGAGATATCCGCAAAATGGGAAGGCGGCGATGAAGGTGAGTACAGCATTGATTTTGGAAATAATCATGTAAAAAAGATCGTGGTTGACAGCACCTCAAGGATGGGCATAGAAAAAACACATAAGCAAACAGATGAAAGAAATGCAGACTACAGTATTGTTGTGACCGCCGATACAGTGCAGCACAATGTCCAGTTGAACGACAGCGTCTCATTTGGTGAGATTTCTTATACTGATTCTGATGGTACTGAGCATAGAGAGCAAACTGGTGCTAAGCTGAAAGTGGGAGGAACTATAACGGCTGTCAAAAAAGACAGAAACGGAACTGAGACAACACTGAAAACTGCGGAAGTACAGAATCAGGAATCATTAAATACATTTTTAACTGAACTAAGCAATGATCTCAATTTGAGTGCGGGGGACACCCTGACGATAAATTATCCTATGGAATATCCACTTACAGGAGTGCTGAAAGCCGACATATACGGCTGTACGCTCAATACGACAAATACTGCAGGTGTATACTCCAACGAGATACCGGACCAATTGACTGCCACCGAAAAATGGACTTATGTCGGCAGCAAGGATCATATCATTAAAAAAGAAGCTGATCTGCAGGATGATCATGTAAAATGGGATCTGACGATCAACGATGGCGGAAACATCCCTATGGCTGGAACTGAGATTTATGACGCACTTCAGTCTGAAGCATTATCATATGACCAGACAAAGCCTTTCGTCATAGAAGTTTATGAACGCGATGGAACTTTGGTCCGCACGGATACCATTACTGACTGGAGCAGCAACACGCAGGGACTTGCTTTGTCTTCTGATGGGCGCAATTGGAGTTATACTATTCCTTCGAGTGATGGAGAAAACCGATACATCTATTTGATGTATTATTATACGAACATACAAGACGATGCCACGAATCAGCTGAACAATGCTGCAGGCGCAAGATTCAGCCAATTCCAGGATATTTTCGGCGAAGGAGGGGTCGGCGTAGGAACCGAAACAAATGCCAGAAATATTGAGCTTGAAGTCCAAAAGGAAGGCAGGATCGTTGATCAGACCAATAGGATTGCTGAGTGGACCATTAAGTATATGGTGCTTCCGCACAGCGGAGCAATTAATGGCTTTGCATTGCTCGACAACCTGCCAAAGTATACAGTCAATGGAGAGACGAAGTATGCAAAGCTGATCGATGGCTCTGGAGCTGTAGTGGATTACAATAACGGAGACATTGCTGTTGATAAATCAGAAGATGGCACTGGTGTCGGCAATGTGTTCAGCATTTCGATATCCAGCTATACTGCCGCTTCGGGCGATGCACCGGAATATTCAACGGATGAATTTAAAGCATTGATGGACTTTGCTGCATATTATTGGAACAATGGCGGTGAACAATTTGGATTTACAAGTTCCATATACAATACAGAGAAAGAAAATGACTTTTTTACGTTGCCAGCAGCAATTGGCGACTACGCAGACGGATATGTTGTTACCATAAAGTATCGGACGAAAAGTGAGGGCATCGAAGATGGCGGCTCTCTGACAAACTATGTCAACGCTCGGTTCGAAGACCTAAATGGCACAGAGAGATGGCTGACAAAAAGTGCAGGTGTTCGCTTCGATATCAACAATCGTGAGGACTCGGTTGTCTTGGATAAAACTGGAGAATATGATTCGAGTACTGATAAGGCGCACTATACTGTGAGCGTGGACACGCTGCATGCAGGCTTTGGAGAAGTAGATTATGTGGCAATTATGGATGCATATGATTCACGTCTTGCTTTCAGGGAAAGCTCATACAATCTGGAACTGGAGGCAAATGGTGAAAGTATGACAGTACCAGTCTATCTGACACAATATAGTTCCTGGTGGGTGAGCTGTGAGCAGGTCGAAACACCATCTGGCTTTACTGGAACGACGTGGAAGACAACACTTCCTTATTTGGAAGCTTATGCAGAGAACAATGGTGTGATAGAACAGGTTCAAAATCCTTCATTCTATACAATCGTTGATGATGCCAATCACATGTTTACGCTGTACTTGCCATGTTCCTATATGGCGAATATGGGGGGCGAATATATCTATCTTTCTTATAAACTGGATTACGACCTGACGCCAGTAGGGACAGAAAATGAATACAAGAATGTATACAATATCGTAACAGCAATTAGTGACGACGGCACGCGTTATGGGCAGGCAGAGACTACATTTTCTTTCGCCAAGTACATTAGTAGGAAAACACTGACTGACGCTGCAAATCACGAGCACGATGACACGTCAAATTGCTGCACATTCAAATACAACGAAAGCACCAGCAGCTGGGAATGGACTCAGACGTGCCAACTGTCGGAGGACGATAAGAATACTGTGCTGTTTAAGATTCAAGTCGATTTCGGTGCGGCCCAGCTTAGTGATCAGACGCAGCTTATTATTGATGACTATATGGACAGCAGCGTGCTTACGCCAGATGTTGAGAATTTACAGCTTAGATTCGTAAGTAAAGACGGACAAAAATCCATAGCTTTTGATGATGTTTGTGCAGTTGCTGGTAGTGAGGGTGCTTCATATACGGTGGAACTTACGGCAAGTGGTTTGACTGTAAATATAAACCTAGGTCAAAAGGATGGACAGAATTATACTGTAGGTACTTTCTGTGATGAATTCAAAGCGATTGATTGGTTTGCAAATATGGTAGGTGAGCAGGTTGACCTTCGTGAGTGGAGACTTGAGCTGTCTTACCTTGCAGAAGTGAATGGTGTCCTCGGCGAGACAGTTACTATAACAAACAAGGCAAACCTTCGTGGGATATTGGGAAGTGACAGTGAGGTCAAGTACGATAAGGTCATTGAAGGCTCTGGAGGCAGCGTCAGCGGACAAAGCTACACAATTAATGTCTGGAAGATTGATGCTGTGTCTACAGGCGGACAGATTGATTCTCTGAGTGGTGCAGACTTTGCTATTTTCAACAGAGACGGAACGCAGCTCGCATCTGCAGTTACCGGTGAAGATGGAAAGGCTGCTTTCGGCACAAAGGGCACTGACGGGCAGTGCACATTGCAGTCATACACTCCGTACTACCTGATGGAGACCGACTCACCGACTGGATATGTGCGGGATACGGTAAAGCATTGGTTCTACTTTACAGCTCCGGAAGGTACTCAGGAGCAAAAAAACTTTACCAGTGAACAGCAGGCGGCGCTCGAGGCACTTGGCTGTGTACCAGTGAAAATGGACAGCTCAATTCAGATCTTCAACTCCAAAACTGCATCCTTCAGGATCAAAAAGACGGACAGTGAGAGTGGTGAAGCTCTGGCGGGCGCAGAATTCCGACTATACAGTGACAGTGCATGCCAGACGCAAGTGCAGGTTTCGCATACCTCCGGTGATGGAATATATGTATTGGATGGGCTGATGCCAGGAAGTACATATTATCTTAAGGAGACGACAGCTCCGACTGGATACGAAAAGGACGAGTCTGTTCATACCGTAACTGTTGATGCAGAGGGTACTGTATCGATTCCAGATGCCGCTGAGGATGGAATAATCGAATGGACCGAAAATGAGCTTGCATATGTTTATAAAAATGCAAAATTGATTTATGTTCTTCCTGAAACTGGCGGAGCTGGCACGCACATATTTATAATGGGCGGAATGCTGCTTATGGCGGGAAGCTTGTTGCTTGGATATGTTCTGAGGCGCCAAAGGGGAAAGAAGATTGAGTAATATGATCTCTTTACTCGGCAAGCATCTGAGCGAAATGTTTCATAGCTTCTGGAATATTGATATTCTGCGGGCAAACCTCGGCACAGGCACCACAGCCAATGCATGCAGAAGGCTGCTTTTCTTTTGGAATTGCCATCATTGCCATAGGTGCCAGGAAGCCACCGTCTGTGTAGACATGCTCGTTGTATAGCTTGAGAATATCAGGTATCTCTATTTCCTGTGGGCAATAGGACGTGCAATAATGGCATGCAGTACAAGGAAGAGCTGTCTTCTTTGTCTTTTCTTCTGCAATATCGTAGAGTGCATTCATTTCACCTTCGGAAAGTGGCTTATTTTCGCCGAATATTTCAATATTTTCTTTGAGCTGTGCAAAGTTGGACATCCCTGAGAGGACAACTGTTACGTCGTCGATACTCTGAAGATAGCGGAATGCCCAGGCAGGGATGCTCTCGTCAGGTCTCATTTCTTTGAGGCGTGCTTCGTGCTCTTCATCAAGACGTGCAAGACTGCCGCCGCGAAGAGGTTCCATTACCCATATTGGAATATTATATTCTCGGAAAAGCTCGACCTTTGCTTTTGCGTCTTGGAAATCCCAGTCAAGATAATTCAGCTGAATCTGACCAAACTCCATGTCCTTGCCATAAGCCTCCAAAAAACGCTTCACAGTATCATATGTGCCGTGGCATGAGAAGCCAAGGTGCTTTATACGACCATTTTTCTTCTGCTTCATGAGATAATCGTAGACACCGAATTTTTTATCGAGATAAGATTCAATATTCATCTCGCATACATTGTGGAAGAGATAAAAATCAAAATAGTCGACTTTGCACTTTTCAAGCTGTCTTTCAAAAATCTTTTCTATTTTGTTGAAATTTGGAAGATCATATCCTGGAAATTTCGATGCAAGATAAAAGCTCTCGCGTGGATAATTGCTCAGGATTTCGCCGACAACCGTCTCAGAATTCCCTTCATGATATCCCCATGCAGTATCGTAATAATTTATGCCGTGCTCCATAGCATAGGCAATCATCTCAGCAGCTGCAGCTTTATCGATCTGCGAGTCTTTTCCGTCAATCACGGGCAGTCTCATGCAGCCGAGTCCAAGTGATGAAAGCTTAATATCTCCAAAATCTTTGTAAATCATAATGTTTCTCCTTTCATAGTTCTTTTTTAATTTAGATTCACTCGCTTGCCTTAAAAATAACCAATCTATCTTTTTTTAAAGATATTGTGAACTACATTTTGAATAGTATTGAGAATCGTATCTATCGTATCAGCCCTTTTAATGTCGCTGGCAAAATATGTAAGCTGCGCGGTAATGACGCACGAATTATATATATTTTCGCATGATGCGTGTGGGGCCTGTGACGCGTGTGATGCGCTTGATGCGTGTGGGGCCTGTGACGCGTGTGGTGCGCTTGAGGCATGTGAGACATGTGATGCGCTTGAGGCGCATGATGCGTGTGAGGCGTGTGAGGCATGCAAGGCGCATGATGCGTGTGAGGCCTGTGAGACATGTGATGCGTGTAAGGCGCTTGAGGCGTGTGAGACATGCAAGGCGCATGATGCGTGTGGGGCCTGTGACGCGTGTGGAGCCTGCAAATCACTCTATTTAGATAGTAACACGATTATCAAGATAAAAACCAAAAAAATAATGTTTTTTTGAAAAAATCAGATTTTAAGCAGGAAACACCAACTTATAGATAGCTATAATTATAATTAGAGTGCTAAATGTGGTAGTCCTCCCCTAAAAAATATGGTACAATTTAAATGGAATAAATCTTGATTTGCGGCATGTGACTTTTGCCGCATAAATCGATACATAGCAGTTTTTTCTAGGATTGATTGAGAATGTTGGGATTAGCTATAATCAAGTCGAAATTGAGCTCTTGTAATTTTCTGGCGCTTTGGTTGAGCTTGCAGGTACGTATGAGAGTATTCAAACGCCAAGTAAGCCGAGCCAAGTAAGCTGACAAGAAAATTTGGCTGTAAGGCGAGCTGGCAAAATATGCAAGAGAAGCGACAGTGAGAGTTGATGAGAGTGTGTGGATGCAAGGCGACTTGACTAGGATGTGCAAGATGCAGCGAGCGCTGATGAAAGTGTGCGGATGCAAGGCGAGCTGGCTAGGATGCGTGAGATGCAGCGAGCGCTGATGCAAATATGCACATGATGGTCGAGCAAAAGGTGCAGAAGCAGAGCAGGTATGTGGAAATACTAGGAGATTGATATGGATATTAATACAAGCGCAAAGATTAAGGAACTTCGTTATCTCACGGGCATGAATAGGAAGGAATTTTGCGAATATTTTCAGATTCCTTATAGAACGGTGACGGAATGGGAGCGTGACAATCGCCATGCACCGGAGTATGTGTTGAGACTTCTCGAATATTATATTCGTAATGAGAATGTTCGCAAGCGTAATCGGTCGAAATAAAAGAAAAAGGGATTCAAGACGTCAGATGGATATCCGGCCGCGCCAACAAGAAATACCAAAGGCGCGGCTGGTTTTTGTTTGCTGCACTAAGAAGTAAATTTTGGTTAGACGGTGTGATGTCGAGCTAGCAGGTGATGGAGTGGCTGGACGGCGTGATGTAAGATTGGCTGGTGGCAAGATAATATGACGAATCTGAAGATGTGGAGATTGCGGAAGGTCGAAGATGACTGGTGATAGAGTGGCTGGACGGCGTGATGTCGAGCTGGAAGGTGATAGAGTGGCTGGACGGCGTGATGTAAGATTGGCTGGTGGCAAGATAATATGACGAATCTGAAGATGTGGAGATTGCGGAAGGTCGAAGATGACTGGTGATAGAGTGGCTGGACGGTGTGATGTCGAGCTGACTGGTGATGAAGGCGCTTGGCAGTGAAGTTTGCTTGACAGTGGGAAGTGTGTCTAAGGAGAATATAATATGCTTGAAAAGGGAAATATATATGATATTGAAATTGTAGATATTAGCACGTCTGGTGAGGGAATCGGCCGCGCAGAAGGTGTAGTTGTATTTATTCCGGGAGCTGTTCCTGGTGATATTGCACGTACGGAAATAGCAGAAGTAAAGAAGAATTCGGCTAAAGGACGTGTGCTGGATTTCGTCTCAAAGTCGGATGACAGAGTTGAGCCTAGGTGCAGATACTTTGGCAGATGTGGCGGATGTACTATGCAAAATATGACATACGAATCGCAGTTGAGACTGAAGGAAAAGCAGCTTCGCGACAAGCTTGACAGGCTTTACGGAGGTGAGGCTCCGGTTCCGGAACCTATTATCGGGGCTAAAGACCCGTGGCGATACAGAAATAATGCTCAGTATGCTGTTTATGCTGGAAAGGCGATTGTAGGAAAGGATGACAGTGTACGCAATTCGGAGCGCCCGAGGGTCGGATTTTATGATGGTCATAGCCGCAATATTGTCGAGTGTGAAGAATGCATGATTCAGGCTGAGCCTGCAGATATGGCAGCTGCAGCACTTAGAGAGTATATAAAGCAGAGTGGCATTTCTATTTATGACGAAAAAAAACGCAAGGGAAGACTCCGTCAGATGAATGTCCGCACAGGCTTTTCGACTCGCGAGGTGATGGTGAGTCTTATTATAAATGGAAAAAAGATTCCACAAAAGGATCTTCTTATCGAGCTTATGTTTAATGCAATCGACTCTCTTAATGACGGTGTGGTTGCCCTCCTTGAGGAGGCTGCAGCTCGAGAGGGGTTTGGGAGTATATATGATGCAGAAGGTGAGCTTGATTACGATATTATCGACGAGCTCGAATATCAGGAAAATTGGTATGAGTTAAAGAGTCTTGTCATTATCCACAATTCGAACAGAACTCTGAAAGAGCCAAGCACTGACATCGAAGTCATCTATGGCTCGAAGACGATAATAGACGAGGCTGCGGGACTTGTATTTGAAATCTCACCGACGTCTTTTTATCAAGTGAATCCAGCACAGATGGAAAAGCTGTACGAAACTGTACTTGAATTCGCTGAACTCACAGGAGATGAAGTGGTATTTGATCTTTACTGCGGGGTCGGAACTATCGGGCTTTATTGTGCACAGAACGCACGCTATGTATGGGGAATCGAGTCTGTCAAGAGCGCTATAATCGATGCAAATCGCAATGCTGTTATCAATGGGCTCGTGAACATACAGTTCATAAATGGCAAGGCGGAGGAGAAGATTATCCCACTGATAGAAAAGGTTCGCGAGCAGAGGGCTTCTGAAAGCAGCGAAGGTGCAGCTGCCGAGAGCGGCGTGGGTGCAGCTGCTGAGAATGACGAGGATGTGGCTGTCGAAAGTGGCGTGAGCGCAGATGCATCTGTTGAAAGCAGCGAAGGTGCAGCTGTCGAAAATGCGCAGCCTGCTGATGTCATAATAATGGATCCGCCAAGGGCTGGATGCAAGTCAGAGCTTCTCGATGCAGTTTTAGAGGCGGCACCGAGTAAGATTATATACGTTTCGTGTGATCCAGGAACACTTATGAGAGACCTTAAGCATTTGACCGCAAATGACAGATACAGCATCAGCCGAATCCGCCAGGTTGATCAGTTTTGTCATACAGGGCACGTGGAGACGGTAGTCTTGATGTCAAGGAAAGGTAAATAAGTGCCAGAAAGCGGCGTATTTCCGGGCTTTTTCGGAGGTTGGGATTAGCAGCC
>CAVJDC010000068.1:0-9522 GCA_963648085.1 Anaerovoracaceae bacterium | reverse complement strand
AGGCATGCACACATCTGCACAGAACTATCGATGCTGTCGTAAAGCTTGGAGTTAAGGCTGGTGTAGCGATCAATCCAGCGACGTCTCTCTCAGACATAGAATATGTTCTCGACATGGTTGACATGGTTCTTGTCATGTCTGTAAATCCAGGATTTGGAGGACAGAAATTTATAAAATCTTCACTTAAAAAAGTAAGAGAGCTTGTTGAGCTTAGAACAAAGAATGGATACAAGTATGAAATAGAGATTGATGGTGGTGCAGGACTTGAAAATATAGCTGAGATCACAGCGGCGGGTGTTGATATTGTCGTTGCGGGAAGCGCTGTCTATGGAGCTGAGGATGTAAATGCAAGAGTAAAGCAGCTTATGAGCCTTATGCGTGACACAGAATGCGATAAATAGATAAACAATGGATATTAATAGAAATATAAAAAAAATACAATAAAAATACAATAAAAATAGTGAAATCCCTTAAAGGAGGAAAAGTTTTTATGATTAAAATCACATTAGCTGACGGAAGCGTCAGAGAACTCGAAGATGGCAGCAGTGTACTTGATGCGGCTAAGAGCATAAGCCGTGGCCTTGCTAAGGAGGCAATCGTCGCTAAGGTTGACGGTGAGATTCAGGGCTTAGAATATATACTTCCAGGAGATTGCTCCATTGAAATTCTCAAATTTGACAATGAAGATGCAGCGTGGACATTCCGCCACACAGCTTCACACATTTTAGCTCAGGCAGTAAAGAAGCTTTATCCTGAAGCTAAGCTTGCTATCGGTCCAGCTATTGACAATGGTTTCTATTATGACTTTGACCTCGAGCATAGATTTACAGAGGAGGACTTCCCTGCAATTGAAAAGGAAATGAGAAAAATCGTAGAATCAAATCTTAAGCTCGAAAGATTTGAGCTTCCTAGAGAGGAAGCTATAGCATTTATGAAGGAAAAGGATGAGCCTTACAAGGTAGAACTTATCGAGGATCTCCCAGAGGATGCTATTATCTCATTCTACAAGCAAGGCGATTTCACAGATCTGTGTGCGGGTCCACATCTCTCATCAACTTCACCTGTAAAGGCTCTAAAGATTCAGAGCGTTGCAGGTGCATATTGGAGAGGCAGTGAAAAGAACAAAATGCTCCAGAGAATATATGCAACTGCTTTTCCTAAGCAAAAGGATCTCGACGAATATTTAGCAATGCTTGAAGAAGCAAAGAAAAGAGATCATCGCAAGATTGGAAAAGAAATGGATCTTTTTGCCATTTACGAGGAGGGCCCGGGATTCCCATTCTTCATGCCTAAGGGTATGATCATCAGAAATGAACTCGAAAGGTTCTGGAGAGAGGAGCATGCTAAGAGAGGATATCAGGAAATCAAAACTCCTTTGATTTTAAGCGAGGATCTCTGGCATAGATCAGGTCATTGGGATCATTATAAAGAAAATATGTATTTTACAAAGATTGATGATGGCGATTATGCTATAAAGCCTATGAACTGTCCAGGATCGATGCTCGTATATAAGAGGAAAATGTATTCTTACAGAGACTTCCCTATACGTATGGGAGAACTCGGTCAGGTTCACAGACATGAGCTCTCAGGTGCTCTTCACGGTCTTATGAGAGTCAGAACCTTTACGCAGGACGATGCACATATATTCATGCTTCCAGAGCAGATTAAAGAAGAGGTTTCAGGTGTCATAGATTTCATCGACTATGTATATAATCTTTTCGGTTTCACATACCACATCGAGCTTTCCACAAGACCTGAGGATTCTATGGGTACTGATGAGGAATGGGAAATGGCTACAAATGCTCTAAGAGAGTGTCTTGAAGAAAAGGGTATCGATTATGTTATCAATGAAGGTGATGGGGCATTCTATGGGCCTAAGCTTGACTTCCATCTTGAGGACTGCCTGAAGAGAACATGGCAGTGCGGCACTATCCAACTTGACTTCCAGATGCCTCAGAGATTTGATCTCACTTATGTAGGAGCTGATGGTGAAAAGCATAGACCTGTTATGATTCACCGAGTAATCTTCGGCTCAATCGAAAGATTCATTGGAATTCTCACGGAGCATTTTGCAGGTAAATATCCGCTTTGGCTTGCACCTGTACAGATCAAACTTCTGACAGTTACAGAAAAATTTGCACCTTTTGCAAAGGAGCTTGCAGAAAAATTTGCCAGTGCCGGTCTTAGAGTTGAGACAGATGTGAGAAATGAAAAGATTGGATACAAGATCAGAGAAGCACGAAATGAGAGAACTCCTTACATTGTGACTATCGGTGAAAAGGAAGCTACGACAGGAAATCTTTCAGTTCGTTCGAGCAAGGAAGGCGATCTTGGCCAGATTCCGTCCGAAGAGCTTCTCTCAAAGCTTCTTGATGAAATCAAGTCAAAGAAATGTTAAAAGGAGCGAAAAAGGAGCGGAAAAGGAGCAAAAAAGGTGAAAAAAAGGTGCCGAGAAAGTGTGGGAAAGGTGCCGAGAAAGTGTGGAAAAGGTGCTTGACAGCTTGATAGGGTGCCGAGAAAGTGTGGGAAAGGTGCTTGACAGCTTGATAAGGTGCCGAGAAAGTGCGGGAAAGGTGCTTGACAGCTTGATAAGGTGCCAGATGCGCTGCAAAAAAAGCTAAGAGAGACCAAAAAGATGCTGAATACGCACTGAAAAATTGCTAAGTAGGTACTTAATGAGGCTCTGGACGCGCTGCAAAAGAGCTGAAAAATGTGAAAAAAATTATAAAAGATGCTCAATAGACATTGAAAAAGTACTGACACATAAAGTTGATAAAATCCAAAATATATATACCCGATTTTTAATAAATCGGGTATAATTTTTTTGTAGCATGATTTAGTAGAATATAATATTACAGAATGCAGCTGAAAAATTGCGACGGTGTAGACGCATTAAATGAAGCACAATATGTACAGCACGAAGCTTAAGAGACAGATATAAAAGTGGCTGGATATCAAGAGGTGAATAAAAATGTTTGGAAGAGGCAGACATCATAAGACGGACGAGCCGTGGAGAGGTGGTGTATATCTTACTACGGTACAGACAAGCTTTGAGGCAGATATTATGGAATCAAAGCTTAAGGCGGAGGGTATACCTTCTATTAAAAGATATATAGGTGCATCAAATTTTATAGAAGTAACTATGGGATTCAATTCAGCATTTCCGATAGAAATTTATGTGCCTGAGGAAAAGCTTGAAGAGGCTCGAGAAGTGATAATCCCTATTCCTATCGACGATGATTTTGAGGCAGTCGAAAATGGTGATTTTGAAAAGGAAAGCTTAGACAATGAATGACAGTAAAATAAAAAAAGGAAAAATATGTCAGATAAAAGACATTCAAATCGGTGAAGGTTTGCCCAAAATATGTGTACCTATTACAGGAGCAAATGTAAATCAGATACTTTCGCAAGCTTTGAAAATAATGCGTTCACCTGCTGATTTGATAGAATGGCGGGCTGATTATTTTAGAAAATGTACAAATATAAATGCATTGAAATCTCTGCTTGGAAAGCTCGCAGACAGGCTTGAAGGAAGACCTCTTCTCATGACTTTGAGAACTTCAGAGGAGAATGGATATATATCTCTAAGCGATGATGATTATGTTGAAATTTACACAGCAGCTATGTCTACTGGACTTATCGACATGATTGATGTGCAATATATGAAAAGGAAAGAAGTAAGAGATGCGCTTCTCAAGTCTGCTGCTGAAAATGATGTGAAAGTATTATTTTCATATCATGACTTTTCGAAAACTCCAGATGATGATTTCATGACTGAGACACTTTTAGGAATGCGTGACGCTGGTGCTGATATTGCAAAGATTGCGCTCATGCCTCAAAATCCAAATGACGTCCTTCGTGTGATGAATATTACAGATAAAGTGAGAAATATAGCAGATATGGTGCCTATTATTACAATATCGATGTCTTCTATGGGAATTATTTCGAGAATTTGCGGCGAGACTTTTGGATCGGCTGTGACATTTGCGGCAGTTGGTGATTCATCTGCACCAGGTCAGATTGATGCGGATGAGATTGATAAGATAATGATTCAGATGCACAGAAACCTAAATGCATCGCAAGCTGTTATGTGTGAAAAAAGTGAATTTGATGAGACGGTGATTGATACTGATGCACGCAAGCTTGATATCGATGATGACAGCGAAAATCGCAAGCTAGATAATGATGATGACAGCGGAAGGCGCAAGCTAGATATAGATGATGACAGCGAAAAGCGCAAGCTTAATATCGATGATGACAGCGGAAATTGTAAGCAAAATTCCAAAAGAAAGAATATAGTACTCACTGGTTTCATGGGGACTGGAAAGAGTACTGTTGCACGGAAGCTGCACAAGAAGAAGAATCTGGATGTAAAAGAGATTGATGACATGATAGAAGAATTTGAAGGCATGAAGATCAGCAAAATATTTGAGCTTCATGGTGAAGAATATTTCAGGCAGGTCGAGACTAGACAAACTGAGATTATTTCTGAATCTGAAGGAGTAGTCGTTTCATGTGGAGGAGGTACTGTCCTCAGACCACAAAATGTAAAATATCTCAAGAAAAATGGCATTATTATCCTTCTTGATGCATCACCTGACTCTGTTTATGCAAGGGTAAAAAACTCTGGAGACAGGAGACCTCTTCTAAAAAAGCATATGAGCCGCGGCTTTATTTCATGGCTTATGAAAAAGAGGGATGCTGCTTATCGTGAGGCTGCTGACATTGTTATTCCGACGGACGGATTAAGCTCGGAGCAGGTTGCTGAAAGAATTATAGAGATATGTAAGCTTTAAGCACAATTACTGCATGAGGCCTGCACACTATATAAAAGATGAAGGAAGGACTTTTAGAGCAGAAAGAATCAGCTGGCGCCGTTGATGGCCGCGCAGCTGTGAAGCCATCAGGCGGCAAACAAGGCTTGGTAAAGGGATTATAGAAAGTCCAAAAATCAACGATTTAGGGCTTGGAATTATAGAAAGGGGTAAAAATGTTTTCACCAAAAGAAGTAGCTGAAAAGTATGTCGGCATAGGAATTATAAAGGCAAAGCTAAGGACGTCAAAGATGTTTCTTCTCGGAATTATGGCTGGTTTGTTTATAGCATTGGCTGCAGTTGTGAGTAATACTGCATCGTCAGTCATTACAAATGCTTCTGCAGCTAGAGTTGTTTCGGGAGCGGTATTCCCAGTAGGTCTTTTGATGGTTCTTCTTGCTGGAAGTGAGCTGTTTACTGGAAATTGCCTAATGATCATTCCTGTACTAGAAAAGAAGTTGAAGATAAGAGAAATGCTGAAAAATTGGATTGTGGTATATGTTGGAAATTTTGTCGGTGCCGTCATAGTAGCGCTTATTGTATACTATAGTGGTCAGCTTGACCTATTTGGCGGAGCTCTCGCCGTTACGACTATAAAGGCCGCAGCGACAAAGTGTTCGCTCACCTTTGGCAAGGCTGTGCTTCTTGGTATTATGTGCAACTTCTTAGTGTGCATAGCTGTATGGATCAGCTTTGCAGCAGATGATGTAGCAGGAAAGATTGCTGGTCTGTTTATGCCGATATTTGCATTTGTGGTCAGCGGATTTGAGCATAGCATAGCAAATATGTATTACATTCCTGCTGGTCTTCTTGCTGCATCAAATAGCGATTATTATGCGGCTGCATCTGAGACAGTTACAAATATTGCCAATCTGAGCGTTGGAAACTTTTTCTTAAACAACCTGATTCCTGTTACCATTGGAAATATCATCGGCGGAATGATTCTTGTAGGGTGCTCATATTGGTTCATTTATCTTAAGAAAGACTAAAAAAGAAATCTTAAGAAAGACTAAAAATGAAGCTAGCAAAGCCTTGTGACTTGACATGTAAAATGCAACAGTGCACTTTATTTGATGGGAGCAAGGCATTTTGTTTGATGAAAGCAAGGCAATTAGATTGGCAGGTGCGAGACTGTTTTTTTCATTTGACGAAAGTGAAATCTTGTGCTATCATGGAGAGCGTGGGAAGAAATTCTCACAGGATGTTATTTTGCTTCCATGGCTCAGTTGGTAGAGCAGCTCATTCGTAACGAGCAGGTCAAGGGTTCGAGTCCCTTTGGGAGCTCCATCTGCGCCCTCGGAGCCTTGAGATTCCGGGGGATTTTTTTAGATTAGGACAAGAGCGAAGACTCTGGTATAAATTCGCATAGCAAAGCTGCGAGATTTTGGCAACAACAGTTATAATTGAAGGGATTACTATCATGATTTCATATACAAATGGCGAGAAATTTGCATATTCTGGGAAAAAACTTATCCTTAGAGAAACCGGTGATAAGCAAAGATATGTTTATATGTCAAAGGATTCTCTAACTGATCCTATAAAGAATCCATTCAGTACAAATGTCATAGAAATTGAGACTGTCGGCATGGATGAGATTGAGCTTATGATTGAAAATGTGGACAGTGGTCAGGGATATTGGCGCACTACGCTTATTATTTGCAAATCTGGGAGTATTGTCAATGGCAAAAGTATGCTTGGGCCAGATGAGGCTTCATACGAAAATTATACAATCTGTTCCGATACAGGAAAGCTTCAATTTATCGCTGATGATTATGAAACTGAATTTGAATATCTTGACCTAGGTGAAAACGAAATTAAGGCTGGTATGATGGAATTTGTCAGCAAAAAGGTTATAAAAGAGCCATTTTTTTCGGGACATGCCATGGGAAATGTAAATATTTTGAAGGATAAAAAGACTAAGGAATGCTTAGTTCTTGAAATCGGATTTCTATATCAGCAAAAGTCACTTAGGTATTGGAAAGAGACATGTTTAGAGCTTATAGAAAAGCTTTCAGGAATACCTGCACAGAAGAAGATTATTAAAAAATAGGAGGAGAAATAATGGTAAAAATCAGCGAGAGCGCTTATGTTGCAGAAGGAGCAATTATAAAGGGCGATGTAGAGATTGGCGAAAATGCAAGTGTGTGGTACAACTCTGTGATCAGAGGAGACAGTGTAAAGATTATAATCGGAGACGAGAGTAATGTTCAGGATGGATGTATTATTCATGGCGAAGAAAATGTCACTCTCGGAAAGAGGGTAAGCCTCGGACATGGTGTCATTATACATGGTGCAACGATAGGGGACAATGTTCTTGTAGGAATGGGTTCTGTCGTGATGGATGGGGCTGTAATCGGAGAAAATTCTCTGATAGCTGCAGGCTCACTCATTACAAAGGGTAAGATTTTTCCTCCAAATTCTTTGATTATGGGTTCACCAGCTTCGGTAAAGCGCGAGCTTACTCCGGCGGAGCTAGAGTCTGTTTCATTTAATGCAGACCTTTATATTGCAACAGCTATAAAGCATCGTGATGAGAGATGGGAAACTCCTACAGATGATATTATTGAGGAAGTCAGAAAGAGCAGAAAATAATTTTTTTGAAAAAGTAATTGAAAACTGCTTGAAAAAAACATTTTGTGGTGTTAAACTGAAGCCAGTTATACGACTGACGGAAGTGGAATTGACCACATGAAGTATAATTTTTAGAAAAGCCGACCGTCTGGGCATCGAAAGTGTCCCAGGCTGTCTTTTTTTGTTTTTGAAAATGATTTTCTGGGATGCATTGGGGGATAAGAATTTAGAGATTTTAAGCTTGGGACATCTGATATAGTTGGAATTTTATGTCAGAAGATGTCTTGTCTTGGATTAGGCACTTTAAAAGAAGGAGAAAAGACAGAAAATGAAAGAACTCGAATTAAAGTATGGATGTAATCCAAACCAGAAGCCGGCAAGAGTTTTTATGAAGGAAGGAGAGCTTCCATTTGAAGTTCTAAATGGCAAGCCTGGATTCATCAATCTTCTTGATGCATTCAACAGCTGGCAGCTCGTCACTGAGCTAAAAAAGGCTACAGGGCTTGCAGCAGCAGCTTCATTTAAGCACGTAAGCCCGGCAGGGGCTGCAGTAGCAGTACCTCTCGACGAAAAACTGAAGAAGGTTTATTTTGTAGAAGGCGTTGAGCTTACCGATGTAGCTACAGCTTATATCAGAGCAAGAGGTGCAGACAGGATGTCCTCATATGGAGATTTTGTAGCACTTTCAGACGAATGCGATGAACAGACTGCGAGCTTCCTTGCAAGAGAAGTATCAGATGGCATTATTGCTCCTTCGTATTCTGAAAGAGCTCTCGAAATTCTCAAGTCTAAGAGAAATGGAAATTATCTTGTTTTAAAGATGGACACTGCATATGTTCCTGCGGAAAAAGAAACTAAGGAAGTATTTGGAATAACATTCGAACAGGGCAGAAACAATGCTGAGATAAACGAATCACTTCTCGAAAATATTCCTACAGCAAATAAGGAGCTTCCAGAGGAAGCAAAGAGAGATCTGCTAATTTCTCTTATCACTCTCAAGTATACTCAGTCAAATTCAGTTTGCTATGTAAAGGGCGGACAGGCTATTGGCATCGGAGCAGGTCAGCAGTCGAGAGTTCATTGCACAAGACTTGCAGGAAATAAAGCAGACGTGTGGTATATGAGACAAAATCCAAAGGTGATGGCGCTTCCGTTTAAGGAAGGTCTCAAGCGTGCTGACAGAGACAATGCGATAGATGTATATATCTCAGAATTTTGTGATGATGTACTTCGTGATGGAGAATGGCAGAAGGTATTTACTGAACAGCCTCAGCCACTCACTCCTGAAGAAAAAAAGGCATGGCTCGAAACGTTGTCAGGCGTATCGCTCGGTTCTGATGCATTCTTCCCATTTGGGGACAATATCGAAAGAGCTCACAAAAGTGGCGTAGAATATATCGCACAGGCGGGTGGATCGATCAGAGATGACAATGTCATCGAAACTTGCAATCTCTACAACATCACGATGGCGCTTACAGGTCTAAGATTATTCCATCACTAATATTTTGAAGTTTGTAAGTTATTTACATTTAAAGATGTGCGAGTGGCTAATATTTTGAAGCTTGCAAGATATTGGTAATTTGAAACTTGTAAGATATTAACATTTTGAAGCTTGCAAGATATTAGCATTTTGAAGCTTGCAAGATGTTGGTAATTTGAAACTTGTAAGATATTAACATTTTGAAGCTTGCAAGATATTGGTAATTTGAAACTTGTAAGATATTAGCATTTTGAAGCTTGCAAGATATTAGCATTTTGAAGCTTGCAAGATATTAGCACATTGAAACTTGTAAAATATTGATATTTTTGCGCTTGTGAAATATTAATAATCTGAAGATTGAAAAATATTAATAATCTAAAGATTGCGAGTGCAGTAAAAAAAGTAAGTGGGGGCTTGCTAAAGCTGTATGAAAAAATTTAGGATGCTTTTCATCGAGTCTATCAGGGGGATGAACGGAAAGGATGCGAAGTATTCTAAAATAAGTAAGAATAATTATCTGGAAAAAATCTTGTTTGCATCATAGATATCAGGGGGAAAAGAATATCTGATGCAGCCTGAGACGTATGAATCTGGGACTTGAGAGATTTTGATTCATGGTTTATTTGGGAAACTGGATAAAAATGGGAAAATTGGAGA
>CAVJDC010000067.1:0-9708 GCA_963648085.1 Anaerovoracaceae bacterium | reverse complement strand
GCCGGAACCTCATATCGGTCTTAGTGATCAATAGACACCTCTAAAAATTTGATAATTTCATCTAGCACACCCTTAGGATTTCGATTAGAGATGCGTACGCTCGGCTTTACAGATGTGACATTTATGAGAACATTACTGCCATAATATTTCATAAGCTGCGGCAAAGCTTTAGTAAAAGATTGTGAATCGACAGCTGCCGGCTCAAAGTATATCTTCTCATCGCGAACTGAAATCCTTTTTATTTCGGCTTTCTGAGCGAGCGCTTTTATACGAGCTAACTTTATAAGATTTTCTGCAGGCTTTGGCAGATCTCCAAATCTGTCAATAAGCTCGTCAGTGACATCCGACGCGTCTTCCGCAGTTCTGATATCAGCAATACGCTTATACATATCAATTTTCATGCTCTCATCAGCAATATAATCCGACGAAATATATGCGTCTGTCCTGATATCAAGTGTCACCTCCAGCATATCGACTTCCTGCACGTCCTCGCCCCTAAGCTGCCTGACAGCTTCATTTATAAGCTTGCAATATAGCTCATATCCTATCATCATCATATGACCCGATTGCTCTGTCCCAAGAAGATTTCCTGCTCCTCTGATTTCGAGATCTTTCATCGCAACCTTGAAGCTAGAACCAAACTCCGTGAATTCTTTTATTGCCTTGAGTCTTTTTTCGGCATTTTCGTTGAGCACCTTATTTTTCTTATACATAAGATATGCATATGCCTTTTTACTTGATCTTCCAACTCTTCCACGCAATTGGTACAGCTGCGAGAGCCCAAATCTATCAGCGTCTAGAATAATAAGTGTATTTGCATTTGGAACATCTATTCCAGTCTCTACGATCGTTGTAGAAATGAGGACATCATATTCATGCTCGACAAATGATCTCATCACCTTCTCTAGCTTTCCCTCAGTCATTTGACCGTGAGCCGCGACCATCCTTGCTTCAGGAACAAGAGCTTGCAAATCCCCCGCTAATTCCATTATGCCCTTTACACGGTTAAATACAACAAAGACCTGCCCCCCTCTTTCTATCTCACGCAAAATAATTTCCCTTATAAGTCTGCTATTTTGCTCAAGGACAAAGGTCTGCACAGGCTTTCTGTCCATAATAGGCTCATCGAGAGTGCTCATACTTCTTATCCCTGAAAGAGACATATGTAATGTTCGTGGAATAGGAGTTGCCGAAAGTGAAAGGACATCTACATTCTTTTTTAGAGCCTTGATAGCTTCCTTTTGCTTTACTCCAAAGCGCTGCTCCTCATCGATTACAAGAAGACCTAGATCCTTAAATTTTACATCAGGTGATAAAATCCTATGTGTGCCTATAAGAATGTCTGTTTTTCCCTCGCTAGCTCTTTGTGCAATATTATTTAGGTCAGTCTTACTTTTGAACCTGCTCATACAATCGATATTGCACGGAAATTTTGCAAATCTCTCGTGAAATGTTCTATAATGCTGATCTGCAAGAAGAGTAGTCGGGACAAGGACAGCAGCCTGCTTGCCATCAAGTACGCACTTAAATATAGCTCTTGCGGCAATTTCAGTCTTTCCAAAGCCTACATCCCCACAAAGAAGTCTGTCCATCGGCCACGGCATCTCCATGTCTCTTTTTATCTCTTCTATACATTTTAGTTGGTCATCGGTCTCCACATATGGAAACATCTCTTCAAATTCCTTCTGCCACGGTCCGTCTGGAGCAAAAGCATGTCCCTTTTCAAGCTTTCTCTCAGCAGTCAGCTTGACAAGTTCTTTTGCCATATTTTGGATTGCGGCCTGAGCCCTTGCTCTGGTTTTCTTCCATGCAGCACCTGACAGTGAATTCAGCTTCGGAGCTTTTCCGCCAGAGCCGATATATTTTTGAACTCTGTCCAGATTTTCGACAGGTACAAAGAGCTCATCTGAACCAGCATATTTTATTTTCAGATAATCACGTCTTTTTCCATCCGTTTCAAGAGGAATAATCCCTACAAACTGGCCGATTCCATGATTTTCATGTACAACATAGTCATTTTCCTTTAGATCACTAAACAGCGCCGTAGCTGCTTTCTTACTTTTCCTTTTTCTTCTCTTTGTATAAGAAAGCTTAAAAAGGTCATTGTCCGAATAATATGCCTCCGATGACTCTGGCAATATGAATCCAGACGAAAGTATACCCATCTGAAAATTTATCTTTGCAGCCATACGGCTGCCTTCAAGAATACCCTGCCTTTGCAGCAGATCAATGATAATCTCTCTTCTTTCTTCATTTGAGCATGTTATAGTAATTGTATAATCCATAGATAGAAGATTTCTGACCTCATCTACGAACTCAACATTTTTTCCTTTAAAATCCTTTGCATTCTTTACATATATAGAAACAGCCTCGTCGACATCCGTCACATATTTCAAGCTGCGATTAAATAATGTCGTGATATAGGCGCCCTTCTTAGATATACGTCTCACAATAGTAGGGATATCTGCAAAATCCCATTTTTTTTCGGCTTGTGTGACTATACCTTCTGTCCAGTCATGACTTTCAAGCTCGTACTGTTCGCAAATCCTGTCCCATTCATCTGCTGCAATTATAATATTTTCAGACAGATAGTCCCAGAAAAATGCATCCTCATCTATGTCATCTATGTGCCCCACAACAGCAGGAATAATCCTCACAGAGTCGAGAGACAAGACAGATCTCTGTGTGAGCGGATCAAATGTCTTAAGTGCATCTATCTCATCATCAAAGAAATCTATTCTATACGGATAATCACTATCTGGCGGAAATACATCCACAATGTCACCACGAGCGCTAAATTGACCTTTGACATCTGTCATATCGACACGCTCATAACCCATATCTGCAAGTGAGCCTATCAGCATCTGTCTGTCGAATATATCTCCATTTTTCAAGCAAAGGCAGATTCTCTCAAAGCTTTCAGGTGTGATGAGCCTCTTAGCTGCAGACATTACAGGCGCTATGTAGAATCCGGGTTTTTTCGATGCGGCTGCTGAGAGACACTTAAGAAGCTCGTGATTTGTCACTCTGCTCTTCACGTCATAATGGATAAAGCTCAATTCATCCTCTGGGAGAACAAAAATATCGACGTCTGGGCAAAAAAAGCTGAGATGCTCTTCCATCTGCTTTGCCTTGTCACCAGAATGGACTATCATGAATATCTGAGAGATATCCTCATTTTCTTCGTAAAATCTCGACAATGCAAACGCTGTGATTTTTCCCGCACCACCAAACGAATATGCAATTCCGCCATCTTTTTTCAATCTATTAAGTTCGTCAGATATGCCATATATACCATTTTTCATAAATCCACACCTTCGCCTTATTCAGAATGCCTATGCATCCGCTTCATCCTCAAGAGAAACCTCCGTGGCAGCTTCACTATTTGCAGCGGCCTTTACATCCGCTTCATCCTCAAGAGAAACCTCCGTGGCAGCTTCACTATTTGCAGCGGCCTTTACATCCGCTTCATCCTCAAGAGAAACCTCCGTGGCAGCTTCACTATTTGCAGCGGCCTTTACATCCGCTTCATCCTCAAGAGAAACCTCCGTGGCAGCTTCACTATTTGCAGCGGCCTTTACATCCGCTTCATCATTTTTTGGAGTGCCTTCCGCAGCTGATTTATCATTTGCCGGCGCATCAGCTTTAGTTTTCTTAACCTTTTTGTTGTACTCGCCCATGGCAATATCTATCCCCTTTTCGACGATACAATAAGCAGCATCTGCAGCCCTCACTATGCTATTTTCTATAATCTTTACGTCTTCACCCTTAAAGCCGCTTATTACATAATCGACTAAGTTGCCTCTATTCTCACTTCCTATGCCTACTCTTATTCTTGGAAAATCCTCGGAATTCAGCTGGTAAATAATGGAACGCATACCATTGTGCGTACCCGCACTGCCTTTCTTTCTTATACGTAATGATCCAATCCCTATATCAATATCATCATAGATCACTATCAGATGACTCATATCTTCTTTATAAAATGACATGACTTCTCGCAGGCTTTCCCCGCTCAAATTCATATATGTTTGAGGTTTTACAAGCAAGACCTTTTCACCATTTATAAAGCCTTCACCTGTCAGAGCTTTGTGCTTGAGTTTATTCACTTTTATACAAAGCTTCTCCGCAAGTATGTCTATTGCTAAAAATCCGACATTGTGTTTTGTATATTCATATTTTTTCCCAGGATTTCCCAGACCCGCAATAATGTACAATATATTGCTCCTTTCTTATCCTACATCTCAAGTTTTATCCTGCATCTTAAGTTTCGTCCTGCATCTCAAGTTTTATCCTGCATCTTAAGTTTCGTCCTGCATCTTAAGTTTCGTCCTGCATCTTAAGTTTCGTCCTACATCTCAAGTTTTATCCTGCATCTTAAGTTTCGTCCTACATCTCGAGTTCATTAATCTTCTATAATATACCAAAAATGGACCTCCCTTGAGATAATGCTCTGGCAGGGAGATCCGGATTACATACCATTTTATTATTTGTAAGATTCTAGGGATTTCGATATTAGCTTTCATTCTTGATCGCATCGAAATACTAAATGCTCCGCGGTTGACACTCCCCATGCTCAAAGGCAGAGGATTCTTGCTGCCTGCCAAGTGTATTGGCTAACTAGTCCATTTCTAGCAGGTCGTAGTGCAAGTTATGGGTATGTCATTACCCATCCTAGAGCAGAACATATAGTTCTCTAGGCAATATGTCTGATATTACTATCGCCAACGTACTCAGGTAATTTTTACCTGATGCGGGCATTTCTATATTCCTTACATAATTTCGCTGAGTGAATCATTGTTGAATATGCGAATCATAGTTTCAGCAAATATCGGTGCTACAGAAAGAACCTTGAATTTGTCAATCATTTTTTCTGCAGGAATAGGAATAGTATTTAATAATACCATCTGCTTGATTACTGAATTTTGAATTCTCTCAATAGCAGGACCTGAAAGTACAGGATGCGTAGCGGCTGCATATACATCAGTAGCGCCAAGCTCCTTGATGGCATTTGCTGCATTAGTGATAGTTCCTGCTGTATCTACCATATCATCAACGAGAATTGCTGTCTTTCCCTCAACATCCCCGATAATATTCATGATTTCTGAAACATTTGGCTTAGGTCTTCTCTTGTCGACAATAGCTATAGAGCAGCCAAGCATATCTGATATCTTTCTTGTCCTTGTAACGCTTCCGAGGTCAGGAGATACTACTACTACTTCATTGTCAATAGTACCATCCTTGATGAGACCCTTGAAATACTTTGCAAGTATAGGCATACCGATAAGATGGTCTACAGGAATGTCAAAATATCCCTGAATCTGTGCAGCGTGAAGATCCATAGTGATAACCCTGTCAACACCTGCCACATGGAGCAGATCTGCAACTAGCTTCGCAGTGATAGGATCTCTAGCCTTTGCGATTCTATCCTGTCTTGCATATCCATAATAAGGTATAACAGCATTGATTCTTGCTGCTGAAGCTCTCTTCATAGCATCAACCATGATAAGGAGCTCCATGAGGTTGTCATTTGTCGGTTCACATGTAGATTGAACGATATATATATCCTCGCCGCGAACACTTTCCCACAGACTTACAGAAATCTCGCCATCGCTGAATTTCTTGACAGTAGACTTTCCGAGAGGCTTTCCCATGATGTCTGCAATTTCCTGTGCCAATGCAGGATTCGAATTACCGGCAAAGACCTTGTACTCACTAAATACTCCATTTTTCATATCGTTTTTTCCTCCGTACCAAATGATTCCTAAATAGTGCTTTATGCTCTCTTATTGTACAACCGTTTCACTCGAAATGAAATACTTTATACAAAATAAATTCTTTTTTCTAAATTCATTTGTATCAGTTAGATTTATTTCGGCATGTATAACACACCCGAAATTTTTATGGTCAGGCATTCTTTAAGCCAACTAACTAGTGGTTTTCTATCGACTAATTTCCCCTGCCTGATTGCTACGTGATTTTCCATCGACAATTTCCCCTACATGATTGCTCAGTGGTTTTTCATCGACTAATTCCCCCTGCCTGATTGCTAAGTGGGTTTTGGAATTATTTTTTTCTGCTAAGACCCTTTTTATCAACCCAGCCTTCTTCTATAATTTCATGCGAGCGTCCGACACACAGTGAGCCTTCCGGAACTGTTACTGTGACAGTTGTTCCCGCAGCTATATATGCGTCATCCTCTAACTTCACGGGAGCTATCAGATTTACATTGCTTCCAAGAAATGCTCTATCGCCAACTGTCGAACGGAACTTATGCACTCCGTCATAATTTGAGAAAACTACACCGCATCCTACATTTACATCTTCACCGACATCTGCGTCACCTATATATGACAAATGAGAAGCCTTTGAACCATCTCCAAATGTCACATTTTTCATTTCTACAAAATCACCTACACGGCAGTTGTTTCCTACCTGAGACTTTGGTCTGAGATAAGCAAATGGCCCTACAGTAGTATCAGAGCCCACTGTACTTTCTTTGATAACAGACTTCAGAATTTCTACTCCATCACCGATAATACTATTCTCAATAATAGTATCCTTACCAATCACACAGCCGCTGCCAATCACAGTGCTGCCCTTCAAAACTGCACCTGACCATACTTCCGTATCACTTCCGATAATCACATCATCCTCAATATAGACATCATCTGGATTGACAATAGTGACACCGTTCATCATATGACGCATCGCAATTCTGCGGTTCATGACCTTCTGTGCTTCAGAAAGCTGAATTCTGTTGTTTACGCCCATAATTTCGCAATTATCGCCTATGACAAAAGCTCCCGCTCCAAGCTTGTCTCTCACAGCCATCTCGATCAGATCTGTGATGTAATATTCTTTCTGACTATTGTCATTTGTAAGCTTGCTCAGATATTCTTTCAAAAATTCTGCCTTATAACAATACATGCCTGAATTAATCTCGCATATTTGCTTTTCGTCATCTGATGCATCCTTTTCTTCAACAATCTTTTTGAAACTTCCGTCATCCTCCCTCACGATTCTTCCATAACCGAAAGGATTGTCTACTTCAGCAGTAAGGACAGTCACTGCATTGTTCTTTCCTACATGATAATCAATGAGAGCCGTAAGTGACTCTGCAGTAATAAGAGGCGTATCCGCGCACAACACCAACACATTTCCGTCCTGGTCGATCAGATCCGACGCCTGCATGACAGCATGCCCCGTTCCGAGCTGTTCCGCTTGGACAGCAAAGGAGATGTTCTCACTTTCAAGAGCACCTTTTACAGATTCCGCACCATGTCCGACAACTGCTATAATATTTTTTGCACCTGCTTTTCTCACCTGCTCTATAACATGCTTCACCATAGGCTTTCCACATACTTCATGAAGAACCTTAGGCTTAGAAGACTTCATACGAGTCCCCGCACCTGCAGCAAGAATAATTGCTGTATTACATTTCATTTTTTTTACCTTTCTCGCATATATTTGAATCTTGTACACAAAGGGTCACAGAAATACTGTGCACACTGTCCAAAATACCAAAATGAACTATTCCATCACCTAAAGAATATCTCTGTGCGCTGCCGCAATGTCTTTCTGCACTAACATAATATTATAATACTTTTTGGTATCATATGTAAATATGTAATTAGGACACAGCTTACCAACAACAATAACAAGCTGTCAACGATATGAGATTCCACACATGTATCTTACATACGATTCCTGCGTACGAGTCTGCACGTAGGCAAGTTATATAATTCAATTCCCCAAAATATGATGAATCCACAGCCTTACACTTGTAATTGATCAAAGCAGTTCGGCAGATAAAACCAAAAGAAACCCTTGCTATCTCAACCTAAGTAATGTACAATCCCAATATATTTATATACAAATATATCAATTTAAAAAATTGTTTGAAAATCTACTTAAACAGTCGTTTGAAAAGGAGAAATTTTATGCGATACGAAATAAAAGGCGGAAGCTTTCCTGTCGTTGTCTGCCACCTCGAAAGCGGTGAAAAGATGATTACAGAGCGCGGATCTATGGTTTGGATGACACCAAATATGAAAATGGAAACAAACGGTGGCGGAATTGGAAAAATGTTCTCAAAGATGTTTTCAGGCGAGAGCATGTTCCAAAATATCTATACGGCACAGGGTGCAGGCATGATCACATTCGGTTCAAGCTTTCCAGGGAAAATTATCCCGTTGAATATTAGTCCCGGACAGGATATTATTCTGCAAAAACATGCTTTCCTTGCATCTGAGGTAGGTGTGGAGCTGTCAATCCATTTCAATAAAAAACTAGGTGCTGGCCTTTTTGGCGGCGAAGGCTTCATCATGCAGCGTCTGAGCGGCAATGGCACAGCCTTTGCTGAAATTGACGGCGAGCTTGTAGAATATGAGCTTAGACCTGGTGAACAGCTTATCGTAGATACAGGTAATGTTGCAGGATTCAGCTCTAGTGTGAAAATGGAGATTCGTGAAGTTCCTGGACTAAAAAACAAAGTGCTTGGTGGCGAAGGACTGTTCAATACTCTGTTGACAGGACCGGGAAAGGTTTGGCTTCAGACTATGCCTATAAGCGGCGTCGCAGCAGCAATCGTTCCTTATATCCCTAAAAGCAGCAGTTAAATTGTGAAACTCTGCTTTTTCAATTTGAAATTAAGTGAAATTTTTCACTTTTGAAAATACGTTCAAAGCGCCAAGCCGTGTCATAGCAACGGCTTGGCGCTTTTACAAATCAGTCGGCTGTCAAAGACAGAATATTATATTACTTTTTTACATCAGCTATAAATTATGTAAATTTTCCCACTTGATCTCAATATTGTTTTCATCAAGATAATAGTCATGAGTGATCGTCGCCTCAAGAACTGCAGTATAATACCACTTGCCTTTCTCAAGGTCATTAAATGGATTTATATCTAAGGATTTCACATATGAATCGGATGGCGACCTTCCGAGAATCTTGTTTACAACAGTCATAACCTCTGCACGAGTGATCTGATTGCCTGGTCGGTATGTTCCATCCTGATATCCTTGCATGAGTCCTGATGCATAAAGACTTAAAATATCATCGCATGCCCAATGCGACCTGTCAAGATCATTGAATGGATTTGCAATGTCTGTCTTTTCGAGCTTTACAAATCGTGTGATAAGCGATGCAAATTCTGCTCTTGTCAGATTATTTCCCGGCTTAAATTCACCATCAGGATATCCATTTACAATTTTTTTGCCTGACATATATTCAATATCATGTGCGGACCAACGTCCTGCACTTACATCAGGGAAAATATTGCCAGTCGCAGTGTATGGCTCTTCAGAATCATGATTCACGATTCGATAAAGAATTGCTGTCATTTCTTCTCTTGTGATTTTTCCAGCAGGCTTTACACTGCCATCAGGATAACCATTGATATATTTGACATGTGAAGGATGCTCATTTCCAAAGATATCCTTTGTATATTTTGTGATATCTTCGACTCCAGTCGAATTTCCATCGGGATTTGCTGCATCGTCCACACCATCAGTATTACCAGCGTCCGTGCCGCCCGTGCTAGTGCCGCCGCCTGTATCTGTGCCGCCGCCCGTGCCTGAGCCGCCGCCTGTATCTGTGCCGCCGCCCGTGCTAGTGCCGCCGCCTGTGTCTGAGCCGCCGCCTGTGTCTGAGCCACCGCCCGTGCCTGAGCCGCCGCCTGTGTCTGAGCCACCGCCCGTATCT
>CAVJDC010000066.1:5320-9836 GCA_963648085.1 Anaerovoracaceae bacterium | reverse complement strand
CTCCCCATGCCTAAAGGCAGAGGATTCTTGCTGCCTGCCAAACATATTGGCTGACTAGTCCATTTCTGGTAGATCGCAGTAAAAATCCCATATAAAGCGGCAAAGTTAGTACTTGTCCTGTACGACCGACATTATAATCACCTAGTTTGACTGCGCTATACACATGATATTTTTCGGGACAGTCCTCTTCAGCATTTCCGTCGAGTGGCAGCTCTGTAATGGAAAGGTTGCGGCATCGAGAAATGATTCCTGCATCCTCGATCCACTGCAAGCTTCCAGCATATTTTGCAGCAGTAGAGCCTTTTCGAACAACTGAATACTGAAATTTTTTAATTTCCTTGGCTAATTGACGTGGAATGGACTGAAAGCACTCTTTGATATGTGATTTGTCTTTCTTTTCTGCATATTTCACCATGTCATCCTCATATGAACGCACGATATCACGCTGGATGCGCAGTACATCATTCATCTGCTTACTGTCAACGAAGGTCTGTACCGCATCTGGCAGCCCACCGACAACTATATATTGCAGCAGCAGTTGTTTCATTCGACTGTGCAGTGCCTCTGGTACTGGCATCTCAGTGTCTAATGCATTTTTCAAAATGTCGATGATTGCTTCTGAAATTCCATTTGCCCATAAAAACTCTTCAAAATCCAAAGGGAACATGTCAATTATGATCTCCGAACCTACAGGGACCGATTTCGGCTCCTTTCCATATCCTTTCACCCCAAGCAGAGATCCAGTACAGATCACATCGTACCGCCCGTCTATGCGGAAAAATTTCAATGCAGTTCGAGCTTCGGGACAATCCTGTATTTCGTCGAACACCAAGGCAGTCTGCCCTGGTTCAAAAATTGCCTTACCACCGAGCAGTGCAGAAAGCATCAACTTTTTCAAGGGACTTTCGGGCAACACCCGCAACTTTTTCAAGGGACTTTCGGGCAATGCCATCAACTTTTTCAAGAAACTTTCGGGCAATGCCATCAACTTTTCCAAAGGACTTTTTAGTCAAACCGTCAACTTTTGTATCTACAGGATCAATCTAGTTTTATAAAATTCCCGATATTCTGCAGATTCTAGCCGTTATGGCTGCCATTTCACTGCGTCTTAAACCTCTCGTTGGATATAAGAGCTTCGAGCCGTTTCCATCCTCGGTGCCATTAAGTATGCCCTTTTCCAGACAGAAAGCAGTCGCATCTTGTGCCCAGTCGGCCACATCAGCACCGTCAGCAAATGATTCCAATCTACTGTCACTATCAGCAAATGATTCCAATCTACTGTCACCGTCAGCGAACAAGCCAAACAATTTATCATTGTCTTTATATAAGTTGTATTCATATAAGTTATCATCATATAAGATACTAATCGCCTCTTTGTCGTCTTCATTTTTGAGCGAAGCACTTTCACCATACTTCACGAACCTGTATACAAGTGCCGCCATCTCCTGGCGTGTGATTGCTCTGTCAGGTGCAAAGCTGATGTCTGAAATGCCATTTACTATGCCTGCTTTGACGCCCCACGCTACAGCCTCTGCATACCACGAATCTGCGTCAACATCGCTAAATACCTTACCCGATATCACACCATTCGAAGCATTTGCCATGTCACTTACACTATCCGTTTTTTGTTCCATCCTATATAATACAGTCACAACCATTGCTCTCGTCACCGTACCAGACGGAGCAAATATATTTTCACTCACGCCATTCATCAGTCCGATACGATAGACCTCGTTCAAATCGTTATAAAACCAGTCACCTATAGATACATCCGTAAACACTTCAGCAGATTTGCCAGAGTCTATTATGCCATCGTCTGTTTTGTCGTCAGTCGCGCCTCCGTCTGTTTTGTCGTCAGTCCCGTCTCCTTTACTTGCGTCGGTTTCAGTTCCGTTTCCGTCACCTTTGCTTCCGTCCGTCACGCCTCCGTCTGTCTTTCCATCATCAGCTTTGCCGTCAGTCGCACCTCCGTCTGTTTTGTCGTCAGTCCCGTCTCCTTTACTTGCGTCGGTTTCAGTTCCGTTTCCGTCACCTTTGTTTCCGTCAGTCGCGCCGCCGTCTGTCTTTCCATCATCAGCTTTGCCGTCAGTCGCGCCTCCGTCACCATCAGGCTTTCCCTCGATTTCCTTGACAGTACATTCTCTTACATTAGATATACACTCTTCACTCTGTCCGTCTGAACCCTTCTCATATACTGCACAGCTTGCCTGCACACTATTTCCACTTGTCCCATAAGGAGCATAATCAGTAAAAGTCAGCTTTTCGGCACATCCGCTTTCTACAGTTACAGTCTGTTCTTCCCTTCCAAGCCTGCACACTCCGCTGAAGGTACTCGAAGAATTATTGTAAATAACAGTAGACAGGCCGCCATCCTCTGAACTCTCATTTTCGATTGGTGATACGATGCATTTTTTCTCTCCCATTACCTTTCTGACTGCATTGCCGAGATTGAGAATTCCATATCCATAATATTCATCATAGCCGGGATTTCCTGCATCTACAGCCGTCTCAGTCAGAATATTATAAATTTTTTCTGGCGTAAGAGATCTGTCAAGACTTAGAAGAACTGCAGCTGCCCCGCTCACAAATGGCACCGCAAATGATGAACCGCTTTTGCTTCCATAAGATCCATTTGAAGTTGTGCTGTATATGCTCATTCCTGGCGCAGCCAAAGTCACCTGGTCATTGTGCTGAGTTTTAGAAGACACTGTGCCATTCTTATCTACTGCACTTACAGAAAATACCCCATCATATGATGCAGGATAAAAATAATCCCCATTAGCCCCATTTCCGCATGCCGCTGTCACAGTTACACCTTTAGAAAGAGCATACTCAACAGCAGACTTAAAATCCGCCTTATCACTGGAAATACCCAGGCTGAGATTTATCACATCACAATCGTACACATCAACCGCATCATATATCGCTTTTACAATATAACTATAATTCGTCTTTTGACTGCTAAAGCACTTAAGCGAAATGAGCAGAGCCCCCGGAGCCACTCCGAGAATTCCGGTATTGTCATCCGATGCCGAAATGATACCGGCAACAATAGTCCCATGATTTGCACTATCATCTACCGACGTGTCACTTTCGATATAATTTTTTCTTTCTATGATGTTGGCCAGATCATCGTGAAGCGTTATTCCGCTGTCTATCACTGCAACTCTCACCCCTTGACCCACAAGATTCGCCTGATAAGCGATATCTGCATCTATCATGTCAAGCGACCATTGCAAAGTCTTGTCATAATTTCCAGCCGAATATGGGATCGCTGATGGTGCGATAATAGTCGATGTAATCATGACAACAGCTGCGATCACCGCTGCGATAAGCCTGGCAATGCCCTGCATCCTCCGCTGCTTAATCCGCTGCATCCTATACTTCATAATCCGCTGACAAGTCCGCTGCTTAATCCGCTGCCCCATTTTGACAATACTATTTTTCTGTCTTTTTTCGATATTTTCTTTTTTTCTCATGACAAATCACCTTTAATTATTTTCCAACACTTTACAATAAGACAAATTCAACATCATCATTTTTATGTAACTTCACAAGAAACAAGCATGGATTTTCTTACCATCTCCCGAAATTTCAGCCTTGATTTATGTCGTCTTTTTTTTAATCCAGCATTGATTTCCGTCTTCATTCCACAAGAATTCAGCCTAATCACTTTTAATTTACTTCGCACTTTTAATTTACTTCGCACTTTCAAGGAAAAGATCTATTTCCTTTGTCAATCGGTCAAATTTGCTCTTAAAATCACCTTTCGGATTTCTTATCACACGAAAGTATGGATGCGGACCCCAGCATTCTTTAAGGCGAGAATCCACCTTCACTGCCTCTTTCACCGATTCGCTTCTCGCTGCATTATTTTGCTTCTTTCGTATATAAAGCTTTGGATTATCCTTTGCAAGCGTTGTGAGATGAAATATAGCATCATATCTTGCAAGCAAATCTTTTTCATTATATCCCAAAGCTTTCACCATTTCAGAAAATGCCTCATCAGTCATATATGATTTTCCATCAAGCGCACCTCTGTCGCATATAATCAGTATGTCCGGCTCGCAAGCGCCGCATTGTTCCGCTTTCACACCAGAATCAAAATTCTTCTCGTCACTAAGTTCGCCAAATTTTTCATTTTCACTGAATTTCTTCTTTGCAATGCTGACTGCCGCCGATTGGTAAAGCTTTTCTTTCTGCATTTGAAGCTCTAGCACGCGAGATTGAAAAAAAGCTTTGCTTTGACACGTCCATGGTGCAATGCCTCCAAGTATAAGCTCTGTCGCAGTTTCACCTATGTAAATGACCACATATCCTTTGTTTTCGTAATATTTCCTCAAATTTTCCCTTACACATGACTTTCCCGCACACGGTCCGCCCGTCAGCACAATTTTCTTGATATTCATATAATATTAAGCCTCATTTTATTGTCGCCTTACATGTTATCGCCGCTTATCGTCATCATACATTATCGCCGTTTATCGTCGTCTTACATGTTATCGCCGCTTATCGT
>CAVJDC010000066.1:0-4282 GCA_963648085.1 Anaerovoracaceae bacterium | reverse complement strand
CTCCGACTATTCGTCGATTGAGTCATCACTTGCTCTGCTCCGACTATTCGTCAATTGAGCCATCGCTTGCTCTGCTCCGACTGTTCACCTGTTGAGTTATCACTTGTTCCTCTCCGGCTATTCGACGATTGAGCCATCACTTGCTCTGCTCCGACTATTCGTCAATTGAGTCATCACTTGCCCTGTCAAATATCGCAACAACCTCTGCACTAGGCTCAGCAGTTACAAGAGCAACGATTATAGATACAACCAGACCTACGATAAATCCAGGGACAAGCTCATAAACTCCAGTGTCTGAGAAACAGAAGAGCCAGATAAGGTCAGCTGCCGCACCTGCAATAACACCAGCACATGCACCCGCATAATTGAATCGTCTCCAGAAATAAGAGAGAATCATTACAGGACCAAAAGCAGCGCCGAAGATTCCCCATGCATTTTCTACCATGTCCATAATAGCCTGAGCTCCTGAACCCTTCGAAGATGCGATAAAATATGCAACAACAGCGAGAACCATTACGGCAACTCTTCCCATCCAAAGAGTTTCCTTGTCACTTGCGTTCTTGCGGAATACTGGCTTGTAGATATCAGCCGTAAACGAGCTTGATGCTACGAGAAGCTGAGAATCTGCAGTCGATACTGAAGCAGCAAGGATGGCCGCCAGAAGTATACCTGCAATAGCAGGAGGGAAGAATTTTCTGGCCATTGCTATAAATACTGTCTTCTGAGCACCTACTGTGAGAAGTTCCTCAGCCATGATCATTCTTGCAAAGTAAGCTATCAGACATGCAGCCCCGATTGAGAGAACTACCCATATAATAGCTACTGTAGCAGACTTCTTGATCATAGAAGGCTTTTCGATAGACATAAAACGTACGATTACGTGAGGCATACCAAAGTATCCGAGACCCCAGCCAAGGCCAGAAATGATATCCTGCCATGAAGCAGAAAATAGTCCCGAACCGAAGTCACATGTCACAACCTCACCGCCATCTACATATTGATAAACAGTTGAAAGTGTGGATGTATCGAGATTCTGTGTGGCAACTACGATAATAGGCACCGCGAGCAGTGCAACGAGCATCAGGATGCCCTGGAAAAAGTCAGTCCAGCACACAGCCTTAAATCCGCCGAGGAAAGTATATCCTACGATGATGCATGCGAAGATGATCATAGCAACTTTTTCGCTCATGTGTGGAAATAGCATCGTAAATACAGACGTACCCGCAACGAAAGCTGACGCCACATAAACAGTAAATGCTATAAGGAATATAACTGCGCATATAATCTGCAAAACTTTCGACTTAGAAGCAAAACGATTTGTGAGATACTGCGGAACAGTAATCGCATCATCAGCCGCCTTACTGAACTTTCTCAGCTTCTTTGCGCAAAAGATCCAGTTTGCAGCAGTACCAAGAGCAAGACCGATTCCTATCCATATCTGGCCAAAGCCAAATGCCAGAATAGACCCTGGCAGCCCCATCAGAAGCCATGCAGACATGTCAGATGCCTGAGCCGACATGGCAGTAACCCACGGGCCCATACTTCTTCCGCCGATAAAATAATCTTCCTCATCTTTGTTGCTTCCATTAAAGAAGAAAACGAGAGCTACAAAGAAGAGGATTACAAAATACGCCATAAATACAAACATTTCAGCATTCATAATAATAAATCCCTTCCTGAAAATCATTTGTCAACAATTTCAAAACAAAAGTGAAACCTATGACAAATCCGCTTTACTTAAGCAATATATATCACCCCAAGCACTAGCAATATTATAATTGACGCTCAGTAACAATTGATATTCAGCAGCAATTGACGCTCAGCCGCAATTGACGTTCAGTAACAATTGATATTCAGCAGCAATTGACGTTCATCAACAATTGACGTTCAGCCGCAATTGACGTTCAGTAACAATTGACGCTCAGCCGCAATTGATGTTCAGCAGCAATTGACGCTCAGCCGCAATTGACGTTCAGTAACAATTGATACTTAGCAACAATTGATTTTCACAATTAACTTTCAGCAATAATGATGCTTAGTAATAGCGGTACTTAGTAATAATAATAAAATAATAATTCCGCGGTGGCATATGACAATTCAGGCAGAAAAGTCATATGCACCATAAAGGTCATAAAAAAATGCCCTCACTCACCGCAATGACACGATTATTCTAGCACAATATCAAATAGAATAAAATACCGACTTGCTTTTAAACTTTTTTTGGAACAAACTTCATGTATACATTAAATTTTGTTGAAAATTAAGCAAAAATGTATTAGACTACGGTATGGACATTATACTGAAAGAATTTTCAAAATGCAGCAATGCAATGGCAAGATCTATTGTTTGACGCGGTGTGCAGCAAAGCACTGACAAGTTCTCTTGCATTGGTACGGTCTTGGTGCGGTATGTCGCGGAGCACTGACAAGTTCTCTTGCATTGGTGCAGTCTTGGTGCGGTATGTCGCGGAGCACTGACAAGTTCTCTTGCATTGGTGCAGTCTTGGTGCGGTATGTCGCGGAGCACTGACAAGTTCTCTTGCATTGGTGCAGTCTTGGTGCGGTATGTCGCGGAGCACTGACAAGTTCTCTTGCATTGGTGCAGTCTTGGTGCGGTATGTCGCGGAGCACTGACAAGTTCTCTTGCATTGGTGCAGTCTTGGTGCGGTATGTCGCGGAGCACTGACAAGTTCTCTTGCATTGGTGCAGTCTTGGTGCGGTATGTCGCGGAGCACTGACAAGTTCTCTTGCATTGGTGCAGTCTTGGTGCGGTATGTCGCGGAGCACTGACAAGTTCTCTTGCATTGGTGCAGTCTTGGTGCGGTATGTCGCGGAGCACTGACAAGTTCTCTTGCATTGGTGCAGTCTTGGTGCGGTATGTCGCGGAGCACTGACAAGTTCTCTTGCATTGGTGCAGTCTTGGTGCGGTATGTCGCGGAGCACTGACAAGTTCTCTTGCATTGGTGCAGTCTTGGTGCGATGTGTAACGGAGCACTGACAAGTTCTCTTGCTTTACGAAGTACGTGGTGCGCGTAAGGCGCGTAAGTCACGTAAGTCACGTAGTTTGCGTCGGCACTTGCAAAGGCAGCAAATCGCGGACACTATACATCGGGACTGTGCATCGGGACTGTGCATCGGGACTGTGCATCGGGACTGTGCATCAGGACAGTACATCAGGACAGTACATCGGGACTGTACATCGGGACTGTGCATCGGGACCTTACATCGGGACTGTGCATCACAGAAGTAATATATCACAGAGGCAATGCATTACAGATAAAATGTATCAAAGAAGCAATACATCACGGAGAAAATAAATCATGAAAAAAAACTCAAATCAAACAAAAAGCCGTATCGTAACGGCCGCATGGAAGCTTTTTTATCAATATGGATATGAAAGCACAACTGTTGACGATATAGTTGCAGCATCACAGACATCAAAAGGATCCTTTTATCATTATTTTGAATCAAAGGATTCACTGCTGAGTTCACTTTCATACCTTTTTGATGAAAAGTACCTAGAACTCCAGGAAACAATGCCTGCCGATCTTGACCCTATCGAAAAGCTTATTGTAATGAACCATGAGCTTTTTCTCATGATCGAAAATACAGTATCCGTTTCGCTTCTAAGCCAGCTTTTCAGCTCGCTTCTTATCACAAAAGGCGAGCGTCATCTCATCAATCCAGACCGGACATATTATAAGCTTTTACGTCAGGTAGTTGTCGCAGGCAAAGAGCAAAATCTCTTTCTTGATGAGCTTACTGTCACAGATATTACAAAAGCTTATGCAGTTTATGAGCGCGGCATCATGTATGACTGGTGCGTTTCCGGCGGAAACTTCTCCATTTGCCAATATGCTCAAAAAATGCTTCCACTCTTCCTCTCAGGATTATGCAAGCCTCAGACGGCGTGATATGGCAAGCAATTCTCAAACTGCGTAATATAGCAAACAATTCTCAAATTGCGTGATATAGCAAGAACCGCCCACACGGCTTCTGCAATGCGGGCGGCTTTTGCCAATGCATACTGTCTGAAATTCTATCTGCGATAAATGCCTGACAATCTATTCCTCAACGCTAGCTGCCAACAATCGTGTCCTATGCATTAGTTGCATGACTAATAGTGTCCTATGCATTAGCTGCCTGACAATCGTTTCCTATGCATTAGCTGCTGACAATCGTGTCCTCAACGCTAGCTTCCGGGAATCGTTTCCTATGCATTAGTTGCATGACTAATAGTGTCCTCTGCATTAGCTGCCTGACAATCGTGTCCTCTACACTAA
>CAVJDC010000065.1:1033-9906 GCA_963648085.1 Anaerovoracaceae bacterium | reverse complement strand
TCAGCGGATATGCTCTTTAGTGACAACCAGCAGAAAAGCCTTTTAATGACAATCCGCAGAAATATGCAGTTTGCAAGCTATCTATCATATATGAAAGATAATCTGAGAGAGCTGATTTTTTTAATTTAATATAAAGTCAGCAGAATCTCTTATGACAATCTCGACAATTTTTATATTAGCACAATTTTAGCCTGGTTACAATATTTTTATTTCAGAAGGCGCTCGTCTTGTCAGCTAGCCCTATCACATATCACTAAGGTGTGATCGTGATAGAGGAAAAATCAATGCCGTTGTTAAAGAGATCAGAGCCAAATAGCAGAAGATTGCTTGAATCAAGTGCTTTTACTGTGATTGAATTTTGGAAGATTGCTATGAGATTGTCGAGCATAGTCACTTCAACTACAAGAGTAAATAGCATGACAAGCATATATGCGATAACTGCTCCCTTGAGAAGGCCAAATACCATGCCTCCGATGGCATTTGCAGTACCGATGTCTGTTTTTTTTGTAAGCTTGTTTATGAATATCTCGATTATCCTAATTATAATTCTGACAATCAAGGCGACACACAAAAATGCAACAATTTTCACACATATATCTGCATAAGAATCAGCAAGAGGTCTTACTGTGGTCTCAACCTGGGAATTTGTGCTCCGAGAAATGGCAGATGCTATAAGCGATGGAATATTCTGGGAATTCGAATCAGACGATGTGGCGGCATCAGCAACAAAATGTTTCAATTTTTTTATGATGATATCGCTAAAAATAGTGTGAATCGAGGTCTTCTCTGTGAGAAGACTTACTGCAGATGGCAAATAGAAAACTGAGAAGATAAATGAAAAAAGCCATCCAAACAGTCCTATAAACGTTCTCAAAATCCCCCGTCTTTCTCCTACGATTATGCAGATTATGAGTATGATAGCAACTGCAAAATCTATGTACATAAAAACCCCTCCTTGATTTGAAAAAATAGCAAAGCGGCAAAATCTCAGTGATATCATTCTAATTAATGATGCTTTTTAATGCGAGGATGAAATACTTAGGTGCTGTAGTGCTGCACTTTAGTGTCAATCGCGAACGCACCGAACGCACCGAACACACCGAACGCACCGAACGCACCGAACGCACCGAACACACCGAACACATCGGATGAATCGAATGCACCGATTTTCTAAAGAGCATCATACGTCGATGAATCATTTAGATTTTCCCGTTAGAATCATTATATACTGTTTTTCGGATAAAATGGAGATATTATTTGAGTATTTTGAAAAAAGTTTGTGCGAAATATGCACACCATACATGAAACCATGTTATCATTAGGATATAACAAGTATATAACAAGTATATAACACGCCAACGGGCCATTAAGCAGAAGTATTTTCAACAAAAGCAGGTGCTTGCGGAGGCCTGAGAGGACAGAATTAAACGGGAGGCAGTACTATGAGAACGATAACAGTATGTGTAGGAAGCTCATGTCATATGAAGGGTTCGCATCATGTAATAGACCGTCTTGAAGAACTGATCGAAGAAAATAATCTTCAAGATTCTGTAGAACTCAAGGCTTCCTTTTGTATGGATCAATGCAGAGGAAATATAGGTACTATGGTTGACGGCAATCCTGTCTATGACCTCAGGAAGGATAATGTAGATGAGGTCTTTGCGAGGGAATTTCTTTCAAAATAGTGGTCTGACGTGTGAAATGGACACTATGTAAGCCTTGACAAATGTTATGGCAGGTATTTGCCAAGCGATGGTGTTTGAAGCAGGAAGCTGCAGCTTGCTTCAGCAGCTTGATAGGAATTATGACGAGAAGGTGAAGCTGAATGAATTTAACATTAAAGGGGGAAAAGCGAAAAATGAATTCTCCAAAAAATGGTGGCAGCGTGACTGTCAGAAAAAAGGAAGACGGTACTATTGTCAGAAATGCGATGATAATGCAGCTTAAGGATGCAAATTGCAAGAATTGCTACAAGTGCGTGAGGGCATGTCCGGTAAAAGCTATCCGGATTCTCGATGATAAAGCGGAGATAAATGAAAAGCTTTGTGTATATTGTGGAAAATGCTATATCGTATGTCCTCAAAATGCACGCGATCTTTTGAGTGATGTCGAATTGGTAAAGCAAATGATTGCAAGCGGTGAAAATGTCTATGTATCACTTTCCTCGACTTATGCTGAGTATTTTATAAATGCAAATTTCAAGCAGATGGGTGCTGCTATCAAGAAGCTTGGTGCAGTCAGAGTGGAAGAAAATACCATAGGCACTATGCGTGTCATAAAGGAATATGAACGTGTACTTGATGAAGATGGTCTGAAAAATGTTTTTACGACAGCATGTCCTGCGTCAAATTTTCTCATACAGAAATATTACCCAGAGCTGACAAAGTATATGGCACCTGTGGATACTCCTGTTGTTGCTCATTGCAAAATGATGAGAAAAGCTTATGGCGACGATATAAAGGTAGTGGCCATCGGTCCATGCATAGCAGCGCAGAAATTAGCTTCCATTACGGACAAGGGAAAGCTCATCGATGCATATGTAAACTTCGAGGAGCTAGAGGAATGGATGAAAGAAGAAGGTATAGAAATAGCTGAAGAGGATCCTGATACTATTCTTACGTCAAGCTACAGAGGCAGATATTTCGACGAGGCAGGTGGCGTATTTAGAGCGGTCAGAGGTGATTTTAAATATAGCCATATCCAGTGGAATACAGTAGGTATAAACAATATCATGGCTATGCTGAAGGATGTAGATGATTCTGTAGAGGGATATTTTGTTGATCTCACAGGATGTAAGTATAGCTGTCTAAGCGGTCCTATTATGAGAATCACAGGCAGAGACAATTTTATGGGAGTAGACCACTGGATCTCTCTTTTAAAGGAAGCCGAACCAGATGGAAGGGTAAATCCTTCGGAACTTGTGGATGTCGATGTAAGGAGACATTATGGCCGAATGGATGTGAGAGAAGCAGAACCATCAGAGGATGAGATCAAAGAGATTCTCGCTCTTGTGGGAAAGACGAAGCCTCAGCATATGCTTGACTGCAGCGGATGCGGATATCCGACGTGCAGGGACAAGGCAATTGCAGTATCAAGAGGCATGGCGGATCCGTATATGTGCATTCCATATTCCCAGGAAAAAGCCGAAGCAGAATCAAATCATTTATTTGAATTTATGCCAAGCGGAATTATTCTTACAGATCGAAATTTTGAGGTAGCAGATATAAACCCTGTAGCATTGAAAATCATTACAGAAAGTGTGATTTTGTCTGGTGGTGGTGCGGCTGAGACAGAGGCAGTCGGCGGATTTGAAAAGGAATATTATATAGGAAGAGACATAAGACAATTCATGCTCACAGATTTTGTCGAAAAGGTGAAACTCAAGGAGACAGAGGTAGTTTCGGAGCTTGTGAATTGCAAACAACTGAACAAGACATTGCAGCTTACATTCTTCAGAATTCCGAGACATGATCTGTTTACATTTATTTTCGATGACAAGACATCAGAATACGAAAATAGACGCAAGGCAAATAAAATGCGTGCAGAAACTGTTGTAGTAGCTCAGGATGTGGTTCAGAAGCAAATGCGTATTGCTCAGGAAATAGCCAGCTTGCTCGGTGAAACTACTGCTGAGACGAAGCTTGCAGTAAATAGACTAAAAAGAATGCTCGAAGAAGACGAGAATACCTGGAAATAAAAGGCGGGCAGTTGATATGACAAATGTGCTTGAAGAAAAAAATAATAATTTTTATGTAGACACATACAGCGAGAGCCTTTTTAAGAAGGGCGAGGAACTGTGCGGAGACATGGTAAATGTCGTGAGGAAGCCTGATGAGACTATTATGGTACTTGCGGACGGACTTGGCAGCGGCGTAAAGGCAAATATCCTTGCAACTCTGACAAGCAAGACAATTTCTACGCTTCTTAGCGGAGACTCGGATATCGATGAGTGCGTGGAGACCATTTCAGATATACTTCCTGTCTGCAGCGAGCGGGGTGTGGCATACTCGACATTTACTATTATAAGGATAAAACACAATGGTGAGGTTTATACAGCCGAATTTGATGGCCCAGAATTTGTCATGCTGCGAGATGGTGTGCTCGAAGAGCCCCAAAAGACGATGCGAATTATCAATGGCAAAGAGGTATGGGAATCACATTTTATTGCTGAGCCTGAGGATATGATAATATCATTTTCTGACGGCGTGATCCATGCGGGTATCGGGCGCCTGATAAATCTCGGATGGAAGCGCGACAATGTGATGCAATTCATCCAGACTGTTTATTATGATAGGATGTCTGCCCGAAATATGACTAAGGAACTCATCAACATCTGTGATCATTTATATGAGGGTGAGCCAGGTGACGATACAACTGTATCTACAGTGAGAATTTGCAAGAGAGATGTGACTCGAGTAATGGCAGGTCCTGCGTCTAGTCCTGACATGGACAAGGAACAGGTGAGAACTCTCATGAGCGCGACTGGGAAAAAGATAGTATGCGGAGGCACAACCTCGAAAATAGTAGCGCGTGAAATTGGAGAAGAGATTCATGTAAACTTAAAATGTCACACCGAAGAGGTTCCTCCGACAGCGAAAATCGAAGGAATAGACCTCGTGACGGAGGGCGTATTGACTCTTTCTGCTGCTGAAAAGAGGATAAAGAGACTTTTAGAAGAGTATGAATCAAATTCAAGACCGAGCCATCCGATTGATATGACTCTAAAAGACGGGGCTACAAGGCTTGCAAACATGCTCACGAGTGAATGCTCAGACATCATATTTATGATGGGACAGGCGGACAATCCTGCGCATCACGAGCTCGACATAGCAGTAAATCTGAATCTCAAGGTGCGAATAGTTCAAAGTATCGCTGAAATGCTGGAAAAGTTTGGAAAACATACAGAGATCGAATATTATTAGAAGTCAGAGTGTTGTCCAATCGAACGCTGCGGGAGTCGTGCGGGTGGCATTTCCCAATTGAAGATTGCGGAAGTGTTGTGCAGATGGAATTGTTCAATTGAAGATTGCGGGAGTCGTGCAGATGACGTTGCTCAATCGAATGCTGCGGGAGTCATGTGGGTGGCATTTCCCAATTGAAGATTGCGGAAGTGTTGTGCAGATGGAATTGTTCAATTGAAGATTGCGGGAGTCGTGCAGATGACGTTGCTCAATCGAATGCTGCGGGAGTCATGTGGGTGGCATTTCCCAATTGAAGATTGCGGAAGTGTTGTGCAGATGGAATTGTTCAATTGAAGATTGCGGGAGTCGTGCAGATGACGTTGCTCAATCGAATGCTGCGGGAGTCATGTGGGTGGCATTTCCCAATTGAAGATTGCGGAAGTGTTGTGCAGATGGAATTGTTCAATTGAAGATTGTGGGAGCCGTGCGGGTGGCCTTATGATTTTGATACCGAATGCTTTCAGTGTCAGTAAAATTTATCTGAAAAAAATAAAAAACAATATATAATGAAAAAAATGATAGAAAAAATTTTGCCAAAAGTGGTAAATGGCATTGCATTTTTTGTGTGATGTGTTACAATTGATTAAAAATTAAAGCGTCACCAAGGCACAGCCATGGCAGAAAGAAAGACGTAAAATATAGGACAAGCCAGCAGGACACGGGCTGCAGTTACATGCCAAATGTTCTGCTGTTTTGTGTGTTTCATTATGTTGAAAGTAAGGATGAAAGGAAGGTAAAAAGTGAAAACAGTGAGTATGAGTATGGACATCATAGATGTAAAGATTCTGGAAGTTTTACAGGAAAATGCAAGAGTATCTATTTCGGAGCTCAGCAGAAGGGTAAATCTCTCACTGTCAGCTGTAAGCGAAAGGCTTAAGAAGCTCGAAAAGTCAAATATTATAAATAAGTATACAGTAGTGCTTGATCCTAAGCTCCTCGGCAAGGATTTGTCTGTCATGATCAGCATCGGTCTCGAATCTACATCGCAGGCACAGGCATTTATTGATTTTATCAAGACTGAGGATGAAATTCTCGAATGTCATTATATTACGGGCGAATATGATTATATGCTCAAGGTTACGACTGCAAACACTCATACACTTGAGATTATTATGAATAGGATAAAGAGCTTCAATGGTATAAAGCGCACGCAGACAAATGTGATACTGTCTACTATAAAACAGCTTCACAGTGTTGTGCCTACAGCATAGATGTCGGCAGAAAAAAGCACAATCACAGAGGCATCTGTATTTATGCACGAAGCACTTCGGCTTGCCGGTGAGGCTGCATGTGCAGGAGAGGTGCCTGTAGGTGCTGTCGTAGTGAAGGATGGCACGATTGTGGGAAGAGGAAGAAATCGTACAGAAGAATTAAAAAATCCTTTTGCACATGCTGAGATGGAAGCTATGCAGGAGGCTCTGCAGACTCTTGGCGGATGGAGGCTTACAGGATGTGATATGTATGTCACCCTTGAGCCATGTTCTATGTGTGCAGGAGCAATTGTTCATGCGCGCATAAGGAATCTTTTTATAGGGACGACAGATCCAAAGACGGGTGCGTGCGGTTCAGTTATGGATATTACTTCAGATCCGCATCTAAATCATCATCCCTGCGTACGGACAGGGATACTTGCAGACGAATGTTCTGCAATATTAAAAGAATTTTTCAGACAGCTTAGGAGGAAAAAATGAAAAAAAGAATTGTGGGCGTGTTATTATCTGTGCTTCTCATTGTGGCGGCACTCGGTGCACCAGCTTACGCTGCTGATTTTGAACTCACGAATTCAAATCCAACAGACGGATATGAAAAAGTAGAAGCCAAGAATGTAATGGTCAAGCTTTTTTTCAATGAAGATATTTCATCGGACGCATCTCAAAAGGCAAATGCCGACAAGATCACTTTCAAGACAAGCAAGGGCAAGGACGTAGATTTTCAGATTGTTTACGACAGTAAGGACAGCAGAAAAATCTGTCTTCTTGCAGAGGAGGACCTTTCACAAAATGCAAAATATGTCGTAACTGTCAGCGATGATCTCGTTTCGGATAGTGGCCATGCACTCGGAAAGGAGACTAAGGTCAGCTTTTCTACGAGAAAGAGCGATGGAAGTCTTGGATACATGGGACTCATGCTTCTCATGATAGTCGTAATGGTTTTCACGACTATCAAGGACACAAAGAAAAAGGCAGATGGCTCTGATGAAAAGGCGGCTGCGATGAATACAAATCCATATAAGCTTGCCAAGGAAAAGGGTATAAGCGTTCAGGAGGCTGCAAAGCTCATCGAAAAGGAAAGAGCAAAGCAGGCAAAAAAAGCTGAAAAATCGGCAGCTGCTGTGAGTGAATCTGAAGAAGATGATGAAGAGTCTGAAAGAAAAGACGTCTACAGAGTGAAGACAAAGAGAGTTGCAGCTAGAAAGGTTAAGCATACACCACGAAAATCGCACACACCGCAAAAGAAGAATAAGTAGCAATTTGACCTGTCAGACGCAAGCCGCATCGATACGGCAAGCTGCAAGCGGTGAAGCATTAGTTTTGCAAGCGGCAAGCGGCAAGCGGCAGGCAGCATCGGGCATCTTTTGGCTAGAGACCTACCTTAGCATGTTTGTAAGGCGGGAATGCGTAAGATGATGCCTGGGTGTCTTGGCAAGATCGAAAGGCACAAGGCAGTGTCGCATTTTGACATCTTGGCAAGGTAAAAAAGCACAAGGCAGTGTCGCAGCGTCAAGGCAAAGCAGGAAGATACAAGAGTTGTCTCAGAATAGTGGCAAGGCGGGAATGCGTAAGATGATGCCTAGGTGTCTTGGCAAGATCGAAAGGCACAAGGCAGTGTCTCATTTTGGCATCTTGGCAAGGTAAAAAGGCACATAGCGTGAGTGAGAACATCAGTTGGTGACGATTAGGATGCGCACAAAATAGTGCGTATAAAATAAAAAGTTTAGAATATATTTTATGTGAACATGTTTTTCGCAAATTTTGATAACTGCAGGAAGGGAGTTAAATAATGACTGGTTCGAATGAGTCAATCAATCCGGAAACCGATAAGAAGGAAAAAGAAAGCCTGAATTTTATTCATAGCATCATTGAGAAAGATATAGAGGAGAATGCATATCCAAGACCTATAAAGACACGTTTTCCTCCAGAACCAAATGGATATCTTCACATAGGCCATGCAAAATCTATCTGCCTGAATTTCACTACAGCTGAAAAGTATGGCGGAAAGTGCAATCTTAGATTTGATGATACAAATCCTGTAAAAGAAGATACGGAATATGTTGAGTCTATCATGGAAGATGTGAAGTGGCTTGGATTTGACTGGGACGAAGTCAGATTTGCTTCAGATTATTTTGATATTATGTACGAATGCGCTGTAAAGCTTATCAAGGCTGGAAAGGCTTTCGTATGCGATCTTAGCGGTGAGCAGATGAAGCAGTACAGAGGCAGCTTCACTGAGCCTGGCAAGGAAAGCCCTTATAGAAATAGAAGTGTCGAAGAAAATCTCAAGCTTTTCGAAGAAATGCGAGAAGGAAAATATGCTGATGGAGAAAAGGTTCTAAGAGCAAAGATTGATATGTCATCTCCAAATATGAATATGAGAGATCCTGTCATATATCGTATCGCACATGCAGAGCATCACAATACAGGTGACAAGTGGTGCGTATATCCTATGTATGACTTTGCGCATCCTATAGAAGACGCTGTAGAGGATATCACACATTCTATATGTACTATGGAATTTGAAGATCACAGACCTCTTTATGAATGGGTATTGCGTGAGACAGGATGGGAATGCCCACCTAAACAGATAGAATTTGCAAGACTAAATGTCACAAATACTCTCATGAGTAAGCGTCATCTCAAGAAGCTTGTAGATGAAGGTGTCGTGGAAAGCTGGGACGATCCTCGTATGCCGACG
>CAVJDC010000065.1:0-960 GCA_963648085.1 Anaerovoracaceae bacterium | reverse complement strand
GGTCTTAGAAGGAGAGGATATACTCCTGAAGCCATCCGCAATTTCTGCGAGAGTGTAGGCATCTCAAAGGCAAATAGTATAGTTGATGTCGGTCAGCTTGAGCATTGCGTGAGAGATGACCTTCAGGAAAAATGTGAAAATAGAAATGTCATTTTTGACCCTATCAAGGTGATCATTACAAATTATCCTGAAGGAAAGATGGAAGAATGTGAGATTGAAAACCATAAAGATGTGGAAAAATTTGGTACCAGAATGGTTCCGTTTTCAAGAGAGTTATATGTTGAAAGGGAAGATTTTATGGAGGTGCCAGTAAAGAAGTATTTCAGACTTTTCCCTGGAAATGAAGTTCGCTTTAAGGGTGCTTATTTCATCACATGCAACGATTTCGTAAAGGACGAAAATGGTGTCATCACAGAGCTTCATTGTACATATGATCCTGAGACAAGAAGTGGATCAGGCTTCGAAGGACGCAAGGTAAAGGGAACTATTCACTGGGTAGATGCCGAGACTGCGGTGCCTATCACAGTAAGAGATTTTGATTATCTTCTCATCGCTGATGAGACGGGCAGTGAGGTTCAAAATCCTGAGACAATCAAGATTCACAATGCATTTGCAGAGCCTGCGATCGTGCAGTCTGAACCAGGTACCAGATATCAGTTCTTCCGCCATGGGTATTATATTGAGGATACTAAGCTCAGCAAGCCTGGCGAAAAAGTTTTCAATCAGATTGTAGGTCTCAAGAGCTCGTGGAAGCCCAATAAATAGACTTAAGAGTGAACAGAGCAGCTGCAGGCGTTTATGCGGGAGTTGATGCGATCAGCTGCAGGCGTTTTTTGCAAGGGTAGATGCAAGCAGCTGCAGGCGTTTTATGCGGGAGTTGATGCGATCAGCTGCAGGTGTTTTTTGCGAGAGTTGTCTTGACAGTAGCAACCATATGTGGATGGCTACAGGAAGAGGGCA
>CAVJDC010000064.1:7083-10074 GCA_963648085.1 Anaerovoracaceae bacterium | reverse complement strand
TTTTTTCAGGGATTTTTTATCACAGTGTTAGAAATCAACATTTATGGCAGTTTCATTATTAATGAGATGAAGAAATGATAACAGTTTTATGGCATGTAAGAAGAGAAAAATTTTAAAGCGCAATTGACAAAAATTTCCATTTACGTATAATTTATGGGGGAGGAAAAATTGATGACCGAGAAAGAATTGAGGCGCCTGAAGCGTCCTGACTTGATAGAAATTATATATGAGCTGCAAAAGCAAAATAAAGAAAGCTTAGACAAAATCGAATCTCTCGAGCAGGAATTGCAAGAGAGAAGATTAAAGATGGATAAAGCTGGCTCGATTGCTGAGGCGGCAGTAAGTATCAATGGCGTATTTGAGGCGGCGCAGGCTGCGGCTAATCAGTATCTGGTGTCCGTAAAAGAGGATATAGATGGTATGGAGCAAAAGATATTTGATACAAAGGCACAATGTGAGGAGATGATTCAGAATGCGCAGTTGAGGGCAGAAAAAATTTTAGAAGAGGCAAAGGAAGAAGCAAAAAGGATAATCGCAGGGGACGATGAATCTGCATAAGTTACGAAATGGCTTACGAAATAGGTTACGAAATGGCTTACGAAATAGGTTACGAAATGGCTTACGAAATAGGTTACGAAATAAGTTACGAAATAAGGTGCAAAATAAGATGCGAAATAAGAAAAAAAAGCTCGTCGAACTGCCTACTATGGAGCAGATCGAGGCGGAGCGAAGTCGTATAAAATATAAATCGAGATATGGAAGGGTTTTTCGCAGCACAGTGAGTGCATTGATTGTGGTTGCAGCGATCGCTGTTCTGGTAGCTATGCTGTGGATGCCTGTCCTGCAAATATGCGGCAGCTCTATGTCGCCGACACTAGAGGATGGTCAGATTGTGGTTGCCTCAAAAGGCGGCACCTATCAAACGGGGGATGTGTGTGCTCTTTGGCTGGGAAATAAATTGCTGGTAAAAAGAGTCATAGCAGGTCCAGGCTCGTGGGTTGATATAGACGAAGAAGGAAATGTTTATGTAGATGACAAGCTGCTGGATGAGCCTTATCTTAAGGAGAAGGCTCTTGGAGATTCAGATTTGACATACCCCTATCAGGTTGGTGAATCCAGATATTTTGTAATGGGCGACAATCGTTCTGTTTCAGTGGATTCCAGAAATACACAGGTAGGATGCATTTCTGATGAATATATGGTTGGCCGAATTATATTTCGTGTCTGGCCACTATCTGATTTTGGCAAAATCGATTAAAATGGCATGCTGCAAGGGAAGGAGTGGTTGCTTATGAGATTCGACCTGCAAAGACGGGCTGAAAAATTCAAGAGAGGCTATGTCAGGAAGAAACGATGGCACAAGGTGCTTAGTATTTTAGCCTGCATTACGGTATTTGTCACTGCCTATGCCTTGATGATGCCTGCTGTCACGATGACAGGAAGTACATATGATCTGAGTGAAAATCCTACTGGATACAATTTGACTACTACGGTAATGGTAAACAATGCTGCATTAAGCTCTGATATGACGCTAGAAGATGGTGATGATTTCAGCATCACTGTGGACTGGTACCTTCCTACAGGACCTGAATATGCAGAGTCTGACAGTTTTACTTACAGTCTTCCTACAGATACTATATTTTCCCTGTCGGATACCAGCGGAATTCTTTATGGCGAAGCAGAATCTGAAGGTGGAGAAAAACCACAATATGGTACCTACAGCATCAGTAATAATGTTCTAACTGTGAATTACAACAGTGCATTTTTGGAACTCAGCGATCGCCACTCAAGCGTCAGAGCCGACGGCAAGATAAGCATTACAGACAGCATATCTGTCTCAGATGATGGATATACAGTTATCATCCCTGGGCTTAGCAGCGTCAATATTCAGCTTAAGACAAATACAGGAATGACTATTGAAAAAACATCTAAGAAACGCATAGTTGAGACGAACAGCACTCATGAAGCGTGGATAGACTATACTGTCACACTTACATCAAATGGCACAAATAATGATGTAAAGCTTACAGATAAATTTTATATTGATGATGCAAATCCTCATAAGATCGGGACTACAGTTCCGACAGCTTCGCTAAATGGAACTCCTCTGCCTGTCAGCACAGAATCAACCACAGCTGTCATGACGACAGACAAAGGCGATACGATAAGCACTGGCGGCTCAGTCCAGTCGGGAGACCCTCACAGGACGACAAATGTGACTATAAATCAGATGAAGTCTGGGGACGAGCTGGTGATCACTTATTCTGCGAAGCTAGTCTCTGAGCCAAATGCGGTCAGTCACTCGTATTATGGCGATGCAAATATGCACAATGTGGTCACAGCTGAGAGTAATCAATGCTCACCGATCAGCGACCAAACAGATGACACATTGCGCATGACATATATCGACAAGGACGGCGGCAATGTAAATGGCGACCAGACAAAGACATACTGGAGGATTTATGTATGCGGCGGCGAATATTCTACCCTTACTGTGCAGGATATTCTTCCGGAAGGCAGCAACATAAAGCCTGCGGATGATACTGAAGTAATAGTCTATCCGGCGTCTGGCAAGTCTGCAAACAATCTTGGTACTGCTCTTGATACCATTACATTTGCTCAGCTTAAAGCTGGCTACGAGGTGACATTCCCAGAAAGCGGCTGGGTCATGCTTTACTACGAATGTGATGCAAATGCCGATTGTACTGTAAAGAATAAAGCAAAGATTGTCGAGACAGACAAGAATGCAGAATATGCTTTCTCACATGGCAATGTTTCCGCTACAACTGGCAGAAAAGAGTGGCTTTCCGCTTCGCGTGCTTCAGACACAATGTCGGCAGACTATTTTGATACAAAAATTCTGAACCAGATTTATATCACCGTCGGGACAGAGAGCCAAAGCGTAAATGACTTCTATTTCAGAGATATGACGTATGACGAAAGCGGAGGAGCAAAGGTACACCACTTCCCAGATACAGTTAATGATACCAT
>CAVJDC010000064.1:0-7073 GCA_963648085.1 Anaerovoracaceae bacterium | reverse complement strand
ATTCGTCATCACACTGGCCAAAACGTTATATGCCGGCCAAGTTTACAATGACAGCCTATATTTTCGCTTTAAGGACGACGATGTCAAAACAGGCACATATCGGATCAAATATTACACTCTAGTGGAGCACGAGAATTATACAAGTCTAAGAGATGATGATTGCTTAATTACAAATACACTTTATTGGAGCAATGGTACATCTGAGGAATCAGGAGGAGGAACAAACCAGAAATGGAGGGCATATTCATATTTTGGCAAAGAAACCAAGTCTGCTGCAAGCATGCAAAATGATGAGATTGTTTGGAAGATTGGAAGCTTGGGATTAGATTACAATCTTTATGACATAGATACAAAAGTGACTATGAGATATGAGAATTTCAGAAAGCATTCTACAGTTTCAGATACTCTGCCTGCAGGTCTTGAGTTTGTGGCAGCTGCCTATGGCAATCCAAATCCTGTAAAAGGAGGGGAAGACAGTGTCACTCCATTGATTGCCAAAAATCAAGACGGGACTACCACGCTGAGCTTCCCTATGTATCAGGATTCATCTAGTGTGCAGGATCTATATATTTTGACTAGATATAGCGGAGAATATGAATCATTGACAGAAGAAAAAAAGTTTACAAACTCGGTGACGGTCAAACTTCGCACGGCAGAAAATGGGGCATCATATGAACCAGCACGCATGAAGGGCGTAACAGCCGCGGCAGCTATCCAACCGCCTGTAGTTGCAGAGAAATATTGCAAGTACGATTCATCTACTGCACCTTATGCGCAGTACAGAGTAGAGATAAATAATGCAGCAAGTGATCTCATCCCAGCAGATGCTGAATCTCAAAGCTTCGAGCTGCATGACGATATGGGAACTGCGTTGTCTCTTGATGAGACTACTATGCTTGTCAATGGTGAAGCCTTGTCAGCTCATCCTGAGATGACTCTTGAGGTTACTAATGGAGGACGCTCCTTTGTCCTGTCGGGACTTCAGGATGAAACGGAATATTCTATCACCTACAAGGCACTCGTACTGCTTAGAGCAGGCGAATCGTTCACAGAGGAAAATGCGTCAAATAAAATTGATATCCCTGGCATCGATATTCCTGCACGAGACGTGACTCAGACCGAAATAAGCGGAGTAGTGCTTGGTTCTAGCGGTTCGGCTGGAGGTACTTATGGACTTGTGCGTGTCCACAAGGTAGATGACCGCACACCTGCCAAGCCAGTTCAAAATGCTGGATTTACCATATATCGTATCGGCACCGCAGCTGATATATCCTCTTTATCCTCTCTTCCTGCGACGGGAACAGAGGTAGCGACTATTAATACTGATGCAGACGGATATACAGACTTTAAGAAGCTGGATTTTGGTGTGGTTTATGGGATAAAAGAAACATCTGTACCGGAGGGATATAGCGACACCTCTGGCGGAGCGATGACATATTTTGGATATCGCAGCTGGGAGATGGTTCGCGACAAAAAAATGCTTCCGACTGGCGTAGAGGATCTGACAGATGTCTTTGCACATACATTTGAATTTGTAAATCAGGCATCGATAGAGCTTACCATTACAAAGACAGTGGATGGCGCGTCAGCTAGTGACGAGATCTTCCCATTTACTCTGACCAGCACCGAGGCGATGATAGCTGGGCAAGGATATCGGCTGTCTGATGACGAAAAGACGGCTGATTTCAGCCTGAAAAATGGAGACAGCGTCACTATCAAGGTCTATCAAGGCAGCGAGCTTATACTTAGCGAAACAAAGCACGACGGATATATTGTGCTGATCAAGGAAGGCGATAAACTTTTGGCAAATGGTGACAACGCCGCATTTGTCATAAATAGCTCGGAAAATAGGATTATAACTGTCCACAATACCCCAGGCGTTGAGCTGCCATCTGCTGGCGGCGTGGGGACTTACTTCATTACACTGGCTGGATTGCTATTCATAGCAGCCGCCTTTATATACGGATATAGATCGAGACCAAGCCGCAAGCGCTGATAAGCTCACTGCGCTTGGCTATATCCAACAAGCACGACCGGACATTTCACTTAGATTTAAACAACAGAAAGAAAGGACGTCAGACATGAAAAACATGAAGAAAAAGACAAACGCGAAGAAGATGAGTAATGCGAGGAAGATCTTCTCATTGCTGCTTGCCCTTATGATGGTACTTTCCATGGGCGCGGCTATGGGTACTATTGCATATGCTCAGGATGTTGCAACTGAGCAGGGCGGATCTGCATCCATTACGATCAATAATGCTGCAAAGAACGAGACATATAGCATTTATAAGCTTTTTGATGCAGCTGTAGGCAGCGCAGATGAGTATCCTATAGCATATACTGGAAACATTCCAGAATCATTAGCTAGCTATTTCAGCAAGGATTCGGCTGGCAATATCAGTGCAACTGCAGCAGCAGGTACAAGTGGCGACGCAAGCTCGGATCTTATCGGTGCACTAAAGCTCTGGGCTAAGTCTCAGACAGCAATCAAATCTCAGGTGTCAGATGGCTCTAAGCTGACATTTACAGGTCTTAAGTATGGATATTATGTAGTCACAAGTACTCAGGGCGAAGGTGCTGCTATCACTGTAGATTCCACAAAGCCAAATGCAACCATCAGTGACAAGAATACAACTGCACCTATCAAGGGCTTAAAGAAGGAGGCAGATGCCGAAAGCTACAGCATTGGCGACACTGTCACATATACTGTAACATTTGAAACTGCAAACTATACAGCTGCGGGCAAGCAGATTGTATCATATGCTGTAAAAGATACATTGCCTGACTTCCTAAGCGATGTCAATGTTACTAAGATTACAGTTGGCGGTGCTGCTGTTACTACTCAGCAATTTGATAAAACTACAAAGTCATTCACTATCCCTTGGGCAAATAATGGTACAAGCATTTATGCAAATGGCGCAAAAGTTATTATCACTTACACAGCGAAGCTGACTGATAAGGCTGCTATTGCTGGAAGTGGCAATCAAAATAAAATTACCATTACTTACAAGGATGCTGATGGAAACGCAGCTGATGAGGAAACCACTGAAATAATCTACACTTATGCGCTTGCTGTCAAGAAGATTGACGGTGCGACAGGCAAAGCTTTGACAGGTGCAAAGTTTACCGTAAAAGGATTGAAGACTACGGGCTCAAATGGTACATATACTGTAACTAGCTGCAGTGCAAATGAAAACAATCCTACCGAAATGGAAGTAGGCTCAGACGGTGTACTTCTGATAAAGGGCCTGAAAGCGGGAAGTTATGAGGTAACTGAAACAAGTTCACCTGCTGGATATAACAAACTTACAGAATCTAAAACTGTGACAGTGACTGCAGCACAGACAGGTGCGACGACCACAAGCGTGACAAAATATCTGGAAAATGGCAATGTAGTGGACGAATCAACAAGCTCTTCAAGCATTTCCGTTGGATATACAAACAACAGCCTCGCTGCTTCTGTAGCTTTTGTCATCAACAATGCGGGGACAGAGCTTCCTTCAACTGGCGGTATCGGCACAACGATATTCTATATCATTGGCGGTCTGCTGGTAATAGGTGCACTAGTATTCTTCATAGTTAGAAGACGTATGAGTACTGAGGAATAAAAAGAGACAATCGTGAAAAAGAAAATTCCATCTGTCCTGCTCGTTGCCATATTCCTTATAGGACTATCCTTGCTGCTATATCCGACACTTAGCGATTACTGGAATCAATTTCATCAATCCAAGATGATCGTTGATTATGATGAAACAGTAGCAGGCATCGCTCCTGAAGTGAAGGAAAAGCTTTGGGCAGAGGCTGCAAGCTTCAATTCTCAGATACTCAAGCGAGGAAATACATATATCATGTCCGATGATGATATGGAAAATTACGAAAAGATCTTAAATATCAGCGGTGATGGCATCATGGGATATATCGAAATCCCAAGTATAGATTGCTCTCTTCCGATTTATCATGGAACAGATGAGAGTATCTTACAAGTCGCGGCGGGCCATGTTGCATGGTCCTCGCTGCCTGTAGGAGGGCAAAGCACGCATTGTGTAATATCAAGTCACAGAGGGCTTCCTAGCGCAAAGCTGTTTACAGATTTAGATAAGGTTGCAGAAGGTGACATATTTACAATAAATGTGCTAGATGAGCTGCTGACTTATGAGGTAGATAAGATTCTCATCGTAGAGCCAAACGACACCACGCCGCTGCAGATAGAGAAGGGCAAGGATTATTGTACTCTTGTCACATGCACTCCATATGGAATCAATACCCATCGTCTGCTAGTGCGGGGGCACAGGATTGAAAATATTGATGACGCGAAGGATATCCATATAAGCTCTGACGCTATTAAGATAGAGCCCCTTATCATAGCTCCTATCCTCGCAGTGCCATTGATCATAATTCTCATGATTCTGCTCGCTGTCAGAGATAAGAAATCGCATATCACAAGAAAATTGGAAAAATAGCAATCTCGATCTTGCATCGAGATTGTTTTTTTGATTTCAAGCTAAATAAAACACCAGTTCAATAGATGTGGTAGTTATTGATGTCTTGTGCAGAGTTGGTAAATTGCAGATGGTTGAAACGTGTCTGATTTTTAATGGGAGAAAACACAGAATTGATTTTATAGAAATCTGCAAAAGGTTTTGCTTAGCCGTAAATTTTCATCAAAAAAACACAGTACCAATACATAAAATATCAAAAGAGAGTATAGAATATTCTTAGGAAGAGTTATCTGTGCGAGTGCCGCGTGCAAGATTTGCACGGATTTCATTGCGGAGGAGATTATTGTGAAGAGGTTTATTGCGAAGGGGTGAGTGAAATCAAGCTATCAAAAAATGAAGGAATCTCAAATGTGTGCGGTGACAGAATAAGAAGAAGAAGAGTCATTGACAGAGTATCACAAGAGCAGCTTGCAGCAAAGCTTCAGCTTGTGGGACTAGGCATCACACAAAAGGCAATCAGCAGAATTGAGACTGGAAAAAGGATCGTTACTGATTATGAGCTTTTGGCAATTTCAGAAGCACTTGACGTTTCTGTATCGTACTTGCTGGGGCTTGAGGAAGAAAAAAAACAGCAGTGACACGGATGTGTCACTGCTGTTTTTTGTGTTGCCTGCTAATACATCGTGCTAGTATCGCCTGCTAATTATCGTGCTAGTATCGCCTACTAATTATCGTGCTAGTATAGATTGCCCTGTTAGTACATCGTGCTAGTATAGATTGCCCTGTTAGTACATCGTGCTAGTATCGCCTGCTAATCATCGTGCTGGAGTTGATTGCTGCATGATGCCTAGTGTTATCATGAGTTTTCTTCTGTCAGCGAGCTGCTTTCTGCCAGCATAAACTGCACCTGTCAGCGAGCTGCTTTCTGCCAGCATAAGCTGTCTCCTGCCAGCATAAGCTGCACCTGCCAGCGAGCTGCCTGAGTCGCACTGCTGTCTGCCGCCGTCTGTGTTGTTCGGTTATCAAGAGGCCTAAGCAGCATCCCGCACGATATGCCTAAAGGAATTTACACACAATTTTGCAATTTTGGACTTGACTCAGCGTGATGTGTTTAGGTCAGCCTGTTTTCCAAGGTTTTTGATGTCACTTCTATAGAGCCTGCCATAAAGTATGAGTGCACACAGAACGGAAAAGATTTCTGCTATAGGATAAGAAGCCCATACACCTGTGACACCTATATACTTTGTCAAAATATATGACAGAGGAAGAACTATTATGACCTGCCTGAGAAGTGTCATGATGAGGCTGTATGTCCCGCGTCCGAGTGCCTGAAATAGTGTGGAAAATACTGTCCCGAATGCGGCCGGTACGAAGCACAAACTAAATATTCTCATAGCGCTTGTACCCATGCTAAGAAATTCATTTGATCTTCCGAACCATGATACTATTTGCGATGGGAATATCTGGAATATCGCAAAACCTATGATCATGAATATAACAGCCGAGATGAGATTTAGCTTCAGAGCGGCCATGAGACGTTCCTTATTTTTCGCACCATAGTTGTATCCTTCAATCGGTGATGCACTTTGATTAAGTCCGAAAACAGGCATAAAAATAAATGACTGCAGCTTAAAATAGACGCCAAGCACAGATACCGCAGTCTCGGAAAATGAGATGAGAAGTGCATTTAGTGCAATATTTACAAATGAAGGCACAGCTTGCATCAGCATCGCAGGAAAACCGACAGTGTAGATATCCTTTAGTATCTCCGATGAAGGCCTAAACCCACGCAGCTTTATCTGAACGTCCTGTTTTTTTATAAAAAATACGCATATTACAACGACCATTCCGAAAAATTGTCCGATCACTGTTGCAATAGCAGCGCCAGCAACTCCCATAGCGGGCATGCCAAAATATCCAAATATCAAAATCGGGTCGAGGATTATATTTACTATGCATCCTGTAATGCTCGAAATCATTGGAATTATCATATTTCCGGTGGATTGAAGAGTCTTTTCAAGTGTTATCTCCATAAAAAGAAAGAATGAAAAGCCAGTCACGATATTGCTGTAAGACACAGCCTGATTGACAAGAGTGCTATTATCTGAAAATGCAGAGTAAAACATCTCCGAAAAGAAGAGTGTGAAAATAAGAAAAACAATCCAGCTTACGAAAGACAGCAAAAAACCATGAGTCGCTGCAAGATTGGCCTCATCAAATCTTTTTTCGCCGAGTCTTCTTGATATGAGTGAGCTTAGGCCCAGACCTGTACCAAGTCCCACTGCAATGACGAGCATCTGTATAGGGAAGACCAGTGTTACAGCAGCAAGCGCATCTTCGCTTATCTGTGCCACAAACAGGCTGTCGACGACATTGTAGACCGCCTGCAGCGTCATTGAAAGAATGGCAGGAAGTGCCATTGAAAAAAGCAGCTTTGGAATGGGAACAATACCCATTTTATTTTCTTGTAAAATTTCTTCAGACATAAGATAAATTCCTCCAGATAAAATTTATTCAGCAGCAAAATATTTTTTAACAAATTATCTCAATCAAAAAAGCGCCCAAGAAAATTCTCAAGCAATGAAATGCGCCTAGTCGAAGGCTTAAGCTTTCTGACAGTATACAGTATAATGA
>CAVJDC010000063.1:0-10211 GCA_963648085.1 Anaerovoracaceae bacterium | reverse complement strand
ATTTGTAACTCATTTTATTAGACATATGGCGCAAAATGCGTTATAATGGCGGTGATTATATAATAATCTATACTTCACGGAGGACTACAATGAAACAAATCAGGATTGGTATGCTCGGCATTGGGAATGTCGCAACAGGTACATATAAAGCACTCGCTATGAATGCGGCTAAGATACAGGCTACTTCAGGTGTTCAGATAGAAATAGTAAAGATTTTAAACAGGAGTCCGCAAAAAGACCGCGGAATTACTGTTCCTGACGGTGTATACACTCAGGATGTATCTGATATTCTCGATAATCCTGATATTGACATAGTAGTAGAGCTTATCGGAGGTATTGAGACTGCCACAGAATATATGGCACGTGCATTAAAAAATGGCAAGCATGTTGTCACTGCAAACAAAGCAGCTCTCGCAGCAAACGGAAAGCTCTTGCAGGATTTGGCTATTGAAAATAATGTTATGCTTAGATTTGAAGCAAGTGTAGGCGGAGGCATTCCTATTTTAAATGCCCTTTCTACCTCACTTCAATCAAATGACTTTGACGAAATCCTCGGTATTGTAAATGGCACTACAAACTACATCCTCACACAGATGACAGAAAATGATATGGATTATGATGTTGTGCTCAAGGATGCACAGGAAAAAGGCTTTGCGGAGCGTGACCCTTCAGGCGATGTTGAAGGTCATGATGTTGCAAACAAGCTTGCTGTTCTCATGTCTATCATTTTTGGCATAGGTATTTCTCCTGAAGACATTCCTACTCAGGGCATTACATCTATCTCAAATGATGATATCAGCTTTGCAACTCAATTTGGTTACAAGATTAAGCTTCTTGCAACTGCAAAAAAGACAGGCTCCACAGTGGACTGTCACGTGCAGCCTGCACTAGTATCTTTTGAGCATCCGTTGGCTGCAGTTTCAAACGAATTCAATGCCATCTTTGTAAAAGGAAATGCAGTAGATGATCTCATGTTCTACGGAAAAGGTGCTGGTCCTCTGCCTACTGGAAGTGCTGTCCTCGGTGATATTATCGAAATTGCAAGAGCTATCGACAAGGGCTGTGCATATGATTTGAATCCGATTCTCAGATATGACGGAGATTTGACATTTGGCGGCGAAGGCAAGAACAAGTATTATCTCAAGCTTATCGTAGAAGACAAGGCTGGAGTTCTCGGTCTCATTTCTTCGACCTTCGGCAAATACGATATAGGAATTGCTTCTATGGTTCAGCGTCCTGCTCATGATGACGAATCTACACTAGTTCCTCTCGTATTTATCCTGCACGAAACTGAAAGAAGCACTCTTGACGAAGCACTCAAGGAGCTTTATGGGCATCCGACTATTCACTCTCTTGGAAAAGTCATAAGGGTTGTTGAATAAAAATCCTTAAAATTTTAAACTGCCAGCGGTTCATACCCACTGGCAGTTTTTGTTTAGTCTGTATTGATATTTAAAACCTAAGTCATATGCAGCGGTTCGCTGCCCCGCTATTTGCAATTGATGTCATATGCAGCGGTTCGCTGCCCCGCTATTTGCAATTGATGTCATATGCAGCGGTTCGCTGCCCCGCTATTTGCAATTGATGTCATATGCAGCGGTTCGCTGCCCCGCTATTTGCAATTGATGTCATATGCAGCGGTTCGCTGCCCCGCTATTTGCAATTGATGTCATATGCAGCGGTTCGTTTCTCGGCTATTTGCGATTGATGTCATATGCAGCGGTTCGCTGCCCGGCTATTTGCAATCATGTTCATATGCATAAGCTCCCAGTTTTGCAATTCCACAAGCATTGTCTGTACTCATTTTGGAATCACCGAAGATTGTTTTTATCCTATCTTTTTTTAGACGTCTTGGAAGCTCACTTCTGATAAATCTGCTTGATGACACGCCTCCCACGAGAATAATCGTGTCTGTCCCGACATCCTCAAGCGCATTTCGTATAATCTTCGCAAGAACATCCGTAATTCTGCAAAAAAGCTCATAAATCAGACCTTCGCCCGGTGAAATTTGCGATGGGCTTTGCGATAAGCTTTGCGATAAGCTTTGCGATAAGCTTTGCGATAAGCTTTGCGATGATACATCCAATGTCATTCCATTTTTATTCGCTGTTGAATTTATGGTGTGGAATCGCTCCTTGATAAATTTCATTATCTGAGTTTCTATACCTGATAGATTTACGTATGCTCCGTCTGTCTTTATGGGTGCTGTCGCAGGATTTTCAAGCTTAGAATTTCCTCTGGACGATATGCTTATTCCATTTTTTGGAATAAATCTGCAGGCAATCTCATCAAGAGCAGCACCTGCCGGAAAATTGAACCCAAGTGCAACTCCCACCCTATCTATCAATTGACCAAATGAAATATCCTTCGTCCCACCTATTATCCTAATTGGTTTACAACCTTGCGTCTCAAGCATCTCCCCTGTGCCGCCTGACATGTGAAACGAAACTGTCTTTCGATTTTGGGAAATAACACCACACACAGCTGCAATATGCCCTTCTTGGTGAGAAAAATAATATATGGGAATGTCAAGAAGCGCAGCAGCAGCTTCAGCAATACTCACTCCAGCCCTAAATACTGGCATATATGACCCGTCTACAGGGCGTGGCTTGTCGCTTACAGAAACTGCAGCAATATCAAATTCTTTCACTTTTTTTCTTGCTTCAGCAGCAGCTCTTCCAATAAGATTTGGAAGATTCTCTACATGCTGAAAAAGGGCATCTGACTGCCGCAGACCTCTCTCGCCCTGCGAAACCTTCAGCACCCTTCTCTCGTCCGCAATAATACTTCCAGATAAATCCGATATCACCGCGGAGGTTGTATAATTGCTGGTATCTATTCCCAGTATAAGCTTTTCATTTGCCATCAAATAACCGCCTATTTTTAGCATCCCAAAGTAATCAATTGTCTTTTTTCCGTCAAGCGACCACCAATTGCGCACTGAGTAACTAGCAGCTGACCATCAGTTGCGCTGAGCGACTAGCAACTGCCTGTCAGTTGCGCACTGAGTAACTAGCAGCTGACCACCAATTGCGCTGAGCGACTAGCAGCTGACCATCAGTTGCGCACTGAGTGACTAGCAACTGACTATCAATTGCGCACTGAGCGATTAGCAACTGACTATCAATTGCGCACTGAGTGATTATCAACTGACTATCAATTGCGCACTGAGCGATTAGCAACTGACTATCAATTGCGCACTGAGTGATTATCAACTGACTATCAATTGCGCACTGAGCGATTAGCAACTGACTATCAATTGCGCACTGAGTGATTATCAACTGACTATCAATTGCGCACTGAGCGATTAGCAACTGACTATCAATTGCGCACTGAGTGATTATCAACTGACTGACAATATGCATCAAGTGACATCAACTGACCATCATTTGACTCTCACGTGATCGCAGAGATGTCTTATTTCTTATTCTTCACAAGATTTCCAAGAAGTCCATTTACAAACTTTGATGACTTGTCTGTACTATAATTTTTTGCAAGAGTGACAGCTTCATTTATAGATACTGACACAGGAATGCTCTCGTCATACAAAATTTCTGCAGCAGAGACACGCAAGATCGCAAGATCAACCTTTGGAAATCTGGAGAGTTTCCATTTTATGCTATTTTTCTCGATTTCAGCATCGATTTCATCGATATGCTCCACAATATTTTTGTATGTATTTCTAAAATAATCAGTGATTTTATAATCATCATTGACCGTGATGAAGGTATCATATATTTCCTGACTGAAATCATTTTGAGCATCCATTTGATAGATTAGCTTCATCATCATTTCTCTTTCTGCTTTTCGTGACATAATTCCCCCAGTAAAACAAAGCTTCGACCTCTCACCAGTTTACCATATACTGCTCATCAGATGAAGTCATGCATTCGTTTAAATTTTTTTAAATTTATTTTCTCAATTTTATATATTGTCCTGCTGTAGTGCGAATCAGCTTTGGCAATCTCGCATCTTGCCACGCTTCAATACGAATCAGCTTTGGCAATCTCGCATCTTCTGAATGCCATCATGAAAATATCACATCCATGACGTGGATATTGACAGCCCTGACACGAAGTTTTGTATTGTTTTCAATCTTTCTCTTGACATTTTCCTGTACATTCCATGCTGTTTGAGGTATCTTCACGCCATATTTGACTGCAGCATATACATCTATAATAAGTGTCCCGCTGCCGTCATTTGCGATTTTTATGCCATCCACACCATCATTTTGTCTTCCAAAAATATTTCTCTGAATTGTATCCGTAATGCCTGGAACTGGCACAAGCTTGCTTATGCCATCTGTCTCACAGACAGCCTCTGCAGCATATAGCGCCACGACATCCTCACTGAAATTTATACTGTAATCTTTTTCTTCCATAAAAAGCCTCTTTCGGCATTATCCTGCAAGCATATCATACAAAAAACATGCACGCCGAGCTGAAAGAAAGGGTGCATGTTTTCAGTCGATATTTTGAGAATTTAAAGTTCTTCTTATGATTTGTGCTGTAAGCTGCTTACCGTTAGTTTAGCTCTATTGGCCCGGCTTGCTGCAAGTTTAATTTGCTGCAAGCTAAGCTTACTATTAGTTTGGCTCTATCGGCCAGGCTTGCTGCAAGCTTAGTTTACTATTAGCTTCGTATGCTGGCTTAGCTTCATACTTTTCTCTGTACCCTCACTATTTTTTTAAATCGTCGAGGAATTTTTGGATTCTTTCAAGTGCAATCTTAATCTTTTCAATTGAATATGCATAAGAGCAGCGGATGAATCCTTCACCACATTCGCCAAATGCTGTACCTGGAACTACTGCTGTATTGTACTCAAATAAGAGCTTTTCACAGAACTCATCACTGCTAAGACCTGTGCTCTGAATCGAAGGGAATACATAAAATGCGCCCTGTGGTTCGAAGCAGTCAAGACCCATAGCTCTAAAGCCTTCTACCATGACCTTACGTCTTTCGTCATAAGCATTTCTCATAATTTCGATATCTTCGTCTCTCTTAGGATTTGTGAGAGCTTCAAGACCTGCATACTGGCTCATAGTAGGAGCACACATGATAGCATACTGGTGAATCTTGAGCATCTGGCTGAGGAAAGGCTCTGGTGCAGCTGCATATCCGAGTCTCCAGCCTGTCATAGCAAATGCCTTTGAAAAACCATTGAGGAGAATGGTTCTCTCATACATTCCTGGAAGTGATGCTATAGAAACATGAGGAATTCCGCCATAAGTAAGCTCTGAATAGATTTCATCACTGATGACAACGAGGTCATTTTCTATAATAACAGGAACGATCTCTTCAAGATGCTCCTTTCTCATGATTCCACCTGTAGGATTGTTTGGATAAGGAAGGATGATAGCCTTAGTCTTAGGCGTAACAGCCGCTTTGATTTCTTCTGCAGTTACTCTAAATTCGTTTTCTGCCTTTGTATTGATTTTAACTGGCACACCACCTGCCATAACTACGCCTGGCTTATATGAAACATATGAAGGCTCTGGAACGAGAACTTCTTCGCCCGGATTTAAGATTGCTCTAAGAGCAAGGTCGATACCTTCACTTGCACCTACTGTGCATGTAATCTGTTCAGGCGGATAATATACATCATACTTTTCTTTGAGATAATCACCGATAGCTACTCTTAGCTCCATGAGACCTTGATTTGAAGTATACTGTGTCTTGCCTTCCTGAATAGACTTCACAGCTGCCTGACTTGCATAATCAGGAGTAGCAAAGTCTGGTTCACCAACACCGAGTGATACTACATCCTTCATAGTAGCTGCAACGTCAAAAAACTTTCTGATGCCTGATGTAGGCATATCTTTAATATGGTCTGCTATATATTCTCTAGCCATGTTCATTACCTCTTTCAGATTGTTTATATGTGATTTTAAATAATAACTGTTCACGACAATAGTAAGATAAATATTCTCATTGATAATAGCATAACTACTCTCATTGACTATCATGTCAACAGTAAATTCAGTGTCCCAATTCCCCCCAGAACACTAAAATTCTGTACCATTATATCACTTTACCTTTGTCAAAACAATATATAAGTGTAAAGGAAAACAATATACATGCGAGCATTAACACAGAAAGACAATATGCACTTGAGCGCTTGCACAGAAGGACAATACACACTCAAACATTTCCTCAGAATGATATTATGCACTCGTGCACTCACACAGAAGGACAATACACACTCAAACTTTTCCACAGAATGATATTATGCACTCGTGCACTCACACAGAAGGACAATACACACTCAAACTTTTCCACAGAATGATATTATGCACTCGTGCACTCACACAGAAGGACAATACACACTCAAACTTTTCCACAGAATGATATTATGCACTCGTGCACTCACACAGAAGGACAATACACACTCAAACTTTTCCACAGAATGATATTATGCACTCGTGCACTCACACAGAAGGACAATACACACTCAAACTTTTCCACAGAATGATATTATGCACTCGTGCACTCACACAGAAGGACAATACACACGCGAGCATGCACAGTAAAATAGTATGCACTCGAACATGCAAGGGCAAAAATATGCATAGACAAAACAAGTAAAGCATGTTACTGTACACATCTCACGTAAGGATGTAAAGCTGCCCAGAACTAATGATGCAAAATAAGACCCTCGACATTATGTCAAGGGTCCGCCACATATGCGATTTATCCTAATTTCTTAACTTTTTCATATCATTACAGCTGCATGTGCAGCCGGTTTATTCTTTTATTCGATCTATTGGGCCCATTCGTTTCATTGGCTTATTTGATCAATTCGGTTCATACGAGCCCATTCGGCTCATTCTGTTCATTCTGTTCATTCGGTTCATTCGAACCATTCGGCTCACTTGACCCATTCGGCTCACTTGACCCATTCGTTTCATTGGCTTATTTGATCAATTCGGTTCATACGAGCCCATTCGGCTCACTTGACCCATTCGGCTCACTTGACCCATTCGGTTCATTTGGTTCATTCGAGCCCACTCAGTTCATTCGAACCATTCGGCTCACTTGACCCATTCGCTTTGGCTTATTTTACCCATTCGGCTCATTTGGCTCATTCGACCTGTACATCAGTGCCGTCTGTCACGACTGCAGTCGTTTGAGAATCGCTCGCATCAGGTGTCGCTTCGTCACTTGCGACTGCTGTTCCGTCGCTGTTTATATGTCGTGCTATCAGCATATCGTAGACTCCATTTTCCTTGATATTCTTTAAGCCTTCATTAAATTTTTCGATGAGCTCTTTGTTTTCGCCCTTCAAAACTGCAAGAGCGAGTGGTGTATCATATGCTCCAGCTTCCTTTTCAAGAATCTTTAGACCATTGTTCTTAGAAACTCCGTAAGTCATAACAGCAAAATCTTCGAAGCATGCTGCTGTATCTCCTACCTTTACAGATTCGTACATTTCATTTGAAGTTTTAAAATATGTAAGCTCGAGTGAATATTCCTCTGCAATCTGCTCTGCCCACGCAGCACCCTGTGTGCCTGTCTTCACTGCGACTGCCGAGCCCTTGATATCAGCAAGAGAAGCTGCATTGCTGTCAGCCGAAACTGCTGCACATATTGAAGAATCATAATATGAATCTGAAAAATCAAATTTTAGTTTTCGCTCGTCAGTAATACTCATAGCTGCAATGACCGCATCCGCTTCACCCGAATCAACAGCCCCCGCAGCACTAGAAAAATCACTCGGCTCTAAGGTATATGTAAAATCCTGGTCGAGTGCAATAGCAGACAGAATCTCTACATCGATTCCTGTGAACATATTTTTTTCATTTGTATACTCAAATGGTGCAAAATCAGAATCTGTGGTGATCACATAATCGACATCGATATCCTCTTTTTTTTCATCATTACTGCTGCTAGTGCCATCTTTTCCACATCCGGAAAATATAGTAAGTGCTAAAATTAAAATGAGAATTGACGATAAAAACTTTTTCATTTTCTTTTTCTCCATTTCCTTTATGCTTGCCTGGTGTCCCTGATGCAAGGCATACCAATAGTCTCTGACCCAAAGCACATTCAGCTTTTTTATGCATCACATGCTAAAAATTTCAGACACTAAGTTTGCCTCGCATTTCCACGCGCAGCGTGCTTTTTCTAAGTTTACTATCATAAACATCATACAAAATATTATAATATACACTTCTACTATAGTCAAATGGCAATTCTTTGCGACTTACCCTATCAATATTTAATTATTTTTTTCAAAACCCTACAATCCAACTCCGGAGTATCACTTGTATTGCAAGCTTGCATTCTGCCTTGAAATTTTCACTATAGCTCGCAAGCTTTCATTCCACTCCAAAGCGCAATTGAGCTCGAATCACAGATTGAGCTGCTTTATTCGCTTGATAAGCTCAACCATGATATCTGTCCTGTAGAATGGTGTCATGAGATAAAAACCATCAACATATGGTGCTATGCTCTGTGCGAGTGCCGTAGAGATCTCAATTGCAAGGCGTGTACACTCTTCCTTTGTTCTGCCTTTATACATTTCGATTATTTTTTCATCTACATTTATCCCGCTTATTTCGGCATTCATAAATAAAGCATTTCTTTCACTTACAACAGGTATGATGCCGCCTAGGATCTTTACATCAAGACTTTCATGTGCACGTCTTAGATTTTCTTCTGCTTCCTTTGTCATAACAGGCTGTGTGAAGAGAACTGACATTCCGTTTTCTATCTTCTGCCTTGCAATATCAAGCTGAAGATCAAATTTTTTCACATTCACATTGAGAGCCCCACAAATAGTAAATGGCTTTTCAAATTCTATCTCATTTAATGAAGATATGAATGATGCAAATTTTCTTGAGTTAAATTGGTAGACACTCTTGACTTCATCACGCTCTGCGGCCGGTATCGGATCTCCAGTAACCGCGAGGACATTTCTGACACCTTCTGAATTTAGCCCCATCAATAATGCCTTCGTAGCATTCAGATTTCTGTCACGACATGTCATATGAGGAATAACTTCGATTCCAAATTCTCTTTTCAGCTTGCATGCCATAAGACTTGAATCCATTCTGACTCTGGCATTTGGGCAGTCTGCAAGAGTAATCGCATCAGCACCTGCATTTTTAATTTCCAACGCTCCCGCAATGAATTTGCTAGTATCAACAGTCTTCGGAGAATCAAGCTCTACTGCGATTATGCGCTCGCCTGAAAAAAGCTTCTTCATGATGTCATTGTCTTCAGCACACACAAATTCCTTTCCGTCTGCTAAATTCCGAACAATTACAGTCTCAGTCTGTTTCTTTATACTAGACTCACCCTCTGCGCCTTCAGGGTGCAGCACTGCATTTACAGCAGCTGCTCTTTCCTCTTCAGGAATTTCTGCAAGTGCTCTAGAAGTATCAGCGATAAATTTCGGAGTTGTACCGCAGCACCCTCCTACTATCGAAATACCTTCTTTTGCAATCTCTGCAAGCTTTCCCGCAAAATATGATGACTCTCCATCATAAAATACTCGATTTCTAACTACTCTCGGATAACCAGCATTTGGCATTACTGAAAGCATCTTTCCTTTAAGCTTCGCTTTTCTTAGAAGAGCAAGCAAATGAGCTGCACCAGAAGTACAATTCATACCAAAAACGTCAATTGCATCGCAAGGCAAAACTTTTTTATATAGCTCTTTCACATATGATCCTGAGCGTGTATATCCGTCAGGCTGTACGGCAAATGAAGCGATGACAAATGCTTCAGGTACTCTTTTCTTTATATATTCAGCAACATCAATTATGCAGTCTGCATCATAAAAAGTTTCAAATATAAAATTCTTTGCACCATGTCTTATAAACAAGTCTGCAACTTGAACATATGCATCAGAAGCTTCATCCTCAAACTCGTCACTTACTGGACCGATGTCAGCAAATACAAAGTTGTCCTCTCCTGCTGCAGCATTTGCAATAGCCATTGCCATCGCTATGATACTTTCAAGAGCCTTTTCATCACCCTCACAGGCAAAAATGTTTGCAGAAAAAGTGTCGGTCTTGATTGCCCTGCAGCCTGCTTTCACATATTCATCATGTATATGTCTGATCTTGTCAGGTGTCTTGAAGGCAGCCTGCTCGCATGTAATCTCAGCATTTCTGTAAAGATCTGAGTAATATGTTCCCATTGCGCCATCAAACAGAAGTATATTTTCTTTCAAAAAATCTCTGATATCCAACTATCTTCTCCTTC
>CAVJDC010000062.1:0-10212 GCA_963648085.1 Anaerovoracaceae bacterium | reverse complement strand
TTTAACCTACATTATATTCACGGGAATCCGGGTTCTATCATCGGAGGTGCATGCCTTCCATATTTTGATATCGAAGGAAACATGATGATGAAAGACAGGATACCCACCTGTCGGAAGATAGGCGTGAATTAGTGATCATACGGCATATCTGGGATTTAATTTTGTAAAAAATTGGTATTTAGAGATTAATTGGGATAAAAAAAGGAGGATTATACCAATGGGATACAAATCAGACCTTGAAATCGCTCAGGAAGCCAAAATGCTGCCAGTCAGCGAAATTGCAAAAATTGCCGGTGTTGATGAAAATTACCTTGAGATGTATGGAAAGTACAAGGCAAAGGTAGACTACAACATTTTAAACGACATGAAGGATCGTGAAAATGGCAAGCTTATCCTCGTTACAGCTATCAACCCTACACCAGCAGGTGAAGGAAAGACTACTGTATCTGTAGGACTCGGTGATGCACTCAGCAAGATTGGTAAGAATGTCATTATTGCACTAAGAGAGCCTTCACTTGGGCCAGTCTTTGGCGTCAAGGGAGGCGCAGCAGGAGGCGGTTACGCACAGCTCGTTCCTATGGAAGATATAAATCTTCATTTCACAGGCGATATTCATGCTGTCACGACGGCAAACAATCTCATTGCAGCCATGCTCGACAATCATATCCAGCAGGGCAATAGTCTTGGAATCGATGTGAAAAGAGTAGTATGGAAGAGATGCCTGGATATGAACGACAGACAGCTAAGATTTATAGTGGATGGTCTTGGAGGCAAGCTAAATGGCGTTCCTAGAGAAGATGGCTTTGACATCAGCGTAGCCTCAGAAATTATGGCCATTCTCTGCCTTTCGGCAGACATTGATGATCTCAAGGCTAGAGTCGCAAGAATCATAGTTGCATATACTTATGATGGAAAGCCAGTTACTGCAGGAGATATCAAGGCACAGGGTGCAGTTGCAGCACTTATGAAGGATGCACTTAAACCAAATCTTGTGCAGACATTAGAGCATACACCAGCATTTGTTCATGGCGGGCCATTTGCAAATATCGCACATGGCTGCAATAGCGTTATGGCTACTAAGATTGCACTCAAGCTTGGCGATTATGTTGTGACTGAGGCAGGCTTTGGTGCTGATCTGGGTGCTGAAAAGTTCTTAGATATCAAGTGCAGGCAGAGCGGCCTTAAGCCAGATGCAGTTGTAGTTGTTGCTACAGCAAGAGCTCTCAAGCTTCATGGCGGTGTTCCAAAGTCTGATCTGAACAATGAAAATCTTGATGCCATAGAAAAGGGTATTTCGAATCTTCTCAAGCATGTTGAGAATATGAAAAATGTATATGGCCTTCCTACAGTTGTTTCTATCAATCGCTTCCCTACAGATACCGATGCAGAGCTTGCACTTATAGAAAAAAAATGCAAGGAAATCGGAGCAAATGTAAAACTGACAGAAGTATGGGGCAAAGGCGGCGACGGAGGCGTAGAGCTTGCGAAAGAAGTTGTAAGACTTATCGACGAAGATAAATCAGATTTTAGATTTTCATATGAGGATGATCTTTCTATTAGAGAAAAGATTGAGGCAATTGCAAAGAAAATTTATGGAGCTGACGGTGTCGACTTCGTAAACAAGTCAGGGCAGGAGATTGATACCATCGAATCTCTTGGTTTTAGCAATGTCCCTGTATGCATAGCAAAGACCCAATATTCTCTTTCTGATGATCCTGCTAAGCTTGGAAGACCTGAAGGATTCCGCATCAGTATTAGAAGTGCTAAGATTTCATCGGGGGCGGGATTTGTAGTTGCTCTTGCGGGTGATATCATGACTATGCCTGGACTTCCTAAGATTCCTGCAGCAGAAAATATTGATGTTGACAGTACAGGAAAGATCACAGGTTTATTCTAAGTAAGAAAGCCATATTTAGCAAAAGATTCTGAAAACAAAACAGAATAGCAAATATCCGGCTACACATATATAAAGTAAATTTTGCGGGATATATCAGTTTCTGATATATCCCGCTTTCACAAGCGTCACAGAGCAAGAAGCCCACTACTCTTGCGTGGTAGGAGGAATGCCTATTTTAGCGATGCATTATCCCTTCTACAATATTGTTCTTCGCCAAAACATAAGTTATAATATTTTTGGTGAAGAAAGCAGACGATGCATATGAAATAAACAATTACAGCAAAACTTTAGAGCATCAAAGGCAGCTGGCACCATTATAAACAGCGTGACGCAGCAAGTAGGCTTGTCAGTTTCGCTGCGCTTTAAAACTTGCAAATGAATGTCCAAAAGACAGGAGTTGTTAAAATGATAAACAAAACATGCAGAGAATTTATCGATATACTTGGCTCAAATGCTTCAGTTCCAGGCGGCGGCGGTGCATCTGCACTAGTAGGTGCAGTGGGAGCAGCTCTCGGAACTATGGTAGGAGAGCTGACGACAGGAAAGAAAAAATATGCGAAGTATCAGGATGAAATCGAAGCTTTGATTGCAAAATCACGAGAGCTTACAGATAAGCTTGCAGCTCTCGTACAGGCAGATGCAGATGTATTCATGCCATTGTCTCAGGCTTATAAGATGCCAAAGGATACACCAGAAGAGCAGAAAGCAAAGAATGAAGCTCTTCAGGCAGCCCTTGATGATGCTATTGAAGTTCCTATGCAAATAGCGCTCGTATGTGTTGACGCCCTTAAGGTTCTTGACAGATATTCAGTAGTAGGAAGCGTTCTTGCGGTGAGCGATGCAGGTACAGGGGCAGCAATGTGTCTGGCTGCTATTCGCGGAGCTAGACTAAATGTTCTTATAAATATCAAGTCTCTTGATGATAAGCAGAAGAAAAATAGTTACTGGGATATGATTCAGAAAGTAACTGAAGAGGGCACTGCACTTGCAGAAGATATTTATTCAAGAGTAGAGCAGATGTGCATGCCTAGTTTGGACTGATAAGATTAACATCGATGTGCATGCCTAGTTTGGACTGATAAGATTAACATCGATGTGCATGCCTAGTTTGGACTGATAAGATTAACATCGATGTGCATGCCTAGTTTGGACTGATAAGATTAACATCGATGTGCATGCCTAGTTTGGACTGATAAGATTAACATCGATGCGTATGACTAGTTTGGATTGATAGGATTAACAGTGATGCGCATGAATAGTTTATACTGATAGGATTAACATCGATGCGTATGACTAGTTTGGACTGATAGAATCAAATGCTATGAAAAACTGGCTTAGAGAGGACAGTAGGATGGAAAAATATTTAAAAGGGAAACCCGTTGCTGATGCGATAAAAGAAGATGTGTCGAAAAGAGCAGCAGAGCTCAAAGAAAAGGGCATAATACCTGTATTGGCCATCGTCAGAGTAGGTGCAAGATTAGATGATATTTCATATGAAAAAAGAGTTTTGTCCTACTGCGAAGCAGTGGGAATCGCTTCAAGAGTAGAGGTCTTAGATGAAAAAGCATCTCAGCAGGAAGTCGAAGAATGTGTAAGAAGCCTGTCAGACAATGAAAAGGTTCATGGAATTCTTGTATTTCAGCCGCTTCCACGACATATCGATCAAGCGTCCATTGCAAATATTATTTCTCCTCAAAAGGACATCGACTGTATGAATCCTGAAAATCTGAAAAAGATTTTCCTGGGTGACAAAAGTGCTGTCAAGCCTTGTACACCAGAGGCTGTGATCGAAGTCCTTAAGTATTATGGTTTTGAATTATCAGGAAAAAATGTCATAATCGTAAACAGAAGCCTTGTTGTTGGCAAGCCGCTGTCTATGATTTTTTTAAATGAAAATTCAACAGTCACAATCTGCCATTCCAAAACCAAGAATTTACAGGATATTACAAGAAATGCAGACATAGTTGTCTTGGGAATAGGTAAACCAAAATTTTTTGGATCGGATTATTTTACAGAAGACAGCATAGTTGTGGATGTTGGAATTAATTTTGACGAAAATGGCAAAATGTGTGGAGATGTCGATTATACAAATGTCGAGAGTCTTGCTGCCGCAATCACACCTGTTCCTGGAGGAATTGGATCAGTCACATCCGCAATTCTTCTTAGGCATCTTATAGAATCAGCAGAAAAGACTTCGAGATAAAATAATAGCTGCCTGTGCTACAGGGTCAGCACGAGTGCAGGGAGGTGGCTGTCTGTGCTGCAAGATCATCAGGAGTGCAGGACGGTGGCTGCCTGTGCTGCAAGATCAGCAAGAGTGCAGGGAGATGGCTGCCAAATTGTATAGTAAAGGAAAATGTTAAGCTTATAGCTTCAAAATGATAGGAGATTTTCATGGGAAAAATATATAAGTCAGTAGAAGAGCTCATAGGAAATACACCCCTTATAGAATTGTGCAAGATTGAGAAGAAGTATGACCTAAAGGCTAAGCTCCTCGCAAAGCTTGAATATCTAAATCCAGCTGGATCGGCAAAGGATCGTGTTGCTGTAAAGATGCTTGACGATGCACAGACTCAGGGATTGATAGGACCAGGATCTGTCATAATAGAACCGACATCCGGAAATACAGGTATCGGTCTTGCTGCAGTTGGAACATCACGAGGCTACAGAGTCATAATAGTAATGCCAGATACAATGTCAATAGAACGCAGAATTTTAATGACAGCATATGGCGCTGAGCTTGTACTGTCTGATGGAAAAGGTGGAATGGCTGCTGCTATAAAAAAAGCAGAGGAACTCGCATCCCAGATACCGGGAAGCTTTATCCCTGGGCAGTTTACTAATCCATCAAATTCTAAGGCTCATTTTGAAACTACAGGTCCTGAAATCTATCGAGACACAGATGGTGACATAGACATTTTTGTAGCAGGTATTGGTACAGGTGGGACTATCACAGGTACAGGGAAATATCTTAAATCAGTAAAGCCTGAAGTAAAAGTCATAGGCATAGAACCTGCCAGTTCGCCTGTTCTTTCAGGCGGAAGTGCAGGACCTCACGGACTTCAGGGAATAGGTGCGGGATTTGTACCTGACATTCTTGATGTTGACATGATCGACAATATTATTGCGGTGACTGAAGAAGAAGCTTATGAAGCAGGAAGAATGCTTGGAAGTACTGAAGGAATTTTGTGCGGAATCACATCAGGTGCTGCTCTTCATGCTGCTTTAGAAGAAGCAAAGAAAGAAGAAAATAAAGGAAAGACAATAGTAGCGCTTCTTCCTGATACAGGAGACAGATATCTGAGCACTCCGATGTTTTCGCAGGACTAAAACATAGCCAGCCACCAAAAGTCGTAAATATAGCCAATTGCTGAAAGTTGTAAACATGGCCAGCCAACGAAAGTCGTAAACATAGACCGTCACCGAAGGTCATAAAGAGTATCTGCTGCCGATAGAGGCAAGGAAAAACTGACAATAACCGACAACAAATGGCAAAATCTGACAATAGCTAATAATAATTGGCAATATCTAACAATAATTGGCAATAACTAACAATGGTTGGCGCGATGAAATAAAATTCCAGTATCGCATAAAAATTTTGGGGTAGTTCTTTGGATTTTTCTGGGAAAGAGGCAGTTCTTGGAAATTTCCAAGGGAATCGTGAAGAACCAATTATTTAATAAAAATATTCTCGGACATGAAAAAAATAGTTGACATTTAATTTGCAAAGAATTAAAATGTGATTTATACGAGGCGAAGATGAGAGTTCGCTATAGTTATTATATTGATTAAAGGCTTAGACGGAGACAAGTACCGCTTGCATGATCTTTACAGAGAAGAGGGATTTTAGCTGAGAGCCCTTGAGAAAATGTTTGTGCGAAATCACTCCCGAGCTGGTTGGTTGAAATTTACCAGTAGACTTACCCGTCAGCGTACGTTATACGTGCTTGAGAGGCATTCTTAATAATCGCATGCTGTTGACAATCACAGTGTGAAAGCGAATGGGATTTGCAGAAATTAAAATTTCTCAAAAGATATCTATTCGATTATCAGCATGGCAGGTTACGTAGATGTTATCAGGGTGGTACCGCGGTTTATGATCGTCCCTGTGTTGTCATATCATGACACACAGGGATTTTTTATTATGTTTAGATCGCCAAGTAACCAGTAGAATTGTGAAGCAGAAAGGATAAAGGTATATCATGTTTGAAAATCTATCGGACAGACCGATAAGCGAGGTCCAGGCTGAGCAAGCCGAAAAATGGGAAAAGGAAGACCTGCTTGGCAAGTGTATAAGTGAAAGAGAAGGGAATCCATCATTTGTCTTCTATGAAGGACCTCCTACAGCAAATGGCAAGCCAGGCATACATCATACTATTGCAAGAACCTTAAAGGATTCAGTGTGCAGATACAAGACGATGCAGGGCTTCAAGGTAAGAAGAAAGGCTGGATGGGACACTCACGGACTTCCTGTAGAGATTGAAGTTGAAAAGAGACTCAAGATGACAGGAAAGCAGGATATCGAAAAGTATGGTATCAAAGAATTTAACGAAAAGTGCCGTGAGTCTGTATTTGAATATGAAGACATGTGGAAGAGAATGTCAAAGCGTATGGGATATCTCATAGACCTTGACAATCCATATATTACACTTGACAACAACTTTATTGAAACAGGCTGGTGGATTCTCAAGAAATTTTTCGATGAGGGACTCATTTATGAAGGCCATAAGATTCTTCCATACTGCCCAAGATGCGGAACAGGTCTTGCTTCACATGAGGTTGCACAGGGTTACAAGGAAATCAAATCACTTACTGTAACTGCAAAATTCAAGAAAAAGGATGCAGAAAATGAATATTTCCTTGCATGGACAACTACTCCATGGACACTTGCCGCAAATGCAGCACTTTGCGTGGGACCTGATATAGATTATGTAATGGCAGGCAAGGATGGAAATGTTTATTATGTAGCAAAAGCACTTGCGGATAAGGTACTTGGTGAAGGTGAATATGCTGTCATAAAAGAAATGAAGGGCAGCGAGCTTGAGGGTATGGAATATGAGCAGCTTATGCCATTCCTTCATACAGATAAGAAAGCATTCTTTGTCACATGTGCTGATTATGTCACAATCGAAGATGGTACAGGCATTGTACATATTGCGCCGGCATTTGGTGAGGACGACTATCAGGTTGGCCGCAGATATGGACTTCCTGTATTCAATCCTGTAGGCGAAGATGGCTGTTATACGGACACACCTTGGTCAGGCAAATTTGTAATGGAAGATGGGCTTGATGTAGAAATTCTCAAATGGCTGTCAGGTGAAGACAAGCTCTTCTCTAAGCAAAAGGTTGAGCACAATTATCCACATTGCTGGAGATGCGGTACACCGCTCATCTACTATGCAAAGCCGAGCTGGTATATCGAGATGACAAAGCTTAAGGATCAGCTTGTAGAAAATAATAATACAGTAAATTGGCATCCTACATTCGTAGGCGAAGGCAGATTTGGCAACTGGATTGCTGACGTCAAGGACTGGGCAATCTCAAGAAATAGATATTGGGGAACACCTATTCCAGTATGGAGATGCGAATGCGGTCATATCGAGTGCATCGGCTCACGTGCAGAGCTTGTAGAAAAGGCACAAGAAAAGATTGACGAGACAATCGAGCTTCATAGACCATATGTAGATGATGTTCATCTTACCTGTCCAAAGTGCGGAAAGACTATGACAAGAATTCCAGAAGTAATGGACTGCTGGTTTGACAGCGGCTCAATGCCATTCGCACAGCTCCATTACCCGTTTGAAAATAAGGATGTATTCGATGAATATTTCCCTGCGGACTATATCTGCGAGGGCATCGACCAGACGAGAGGATGGTTCTATTCATTGCTTGCAATTTCCACATTTATTACAGGAAAAGCACCTTATAAGAATGTACTTGTAAATGACCTTATCCTCGACAAGTATGGCAAGAAGATGTCAAAATCAAAGGGAAATACAGTTGATCCATTTGAACTCTTCGACAAGTATGGTGCTGACGTTGCAAGATGGTATATGCTTTATACATCGCCTGCATGGACGCCTACCAAGTTTGACGAGGATGGAGTAGTTGAACTCCAGAGCAAATATTTCGGCACATTAAGAAATGTATACAATTTCTTTATTCTCTACTCAAATACAGATGGCGTAGACATGGCTGCATTTGCAAAGGAAGTAAAGGAAAGACCAGAGCTTGACAGATGGATCATTTCAAGATTCAATCGCATGGTGAAGGAAACTACTGCTGATATGGACAATTATGATCACATGAAGGCAGTAAGAAAGATTACTGACTTCGTGACTGAGGATCTTTCAAATTGGTACATAAGAAGAGCAAGAAGAAGATTCTATGCAGAAGAGCTTACAGATGACAAGAAATCAGTTCTCCTGACTACATATGAAATGCTAAAGGGTATAGCACTTGTATCTGCACCATTTGCACCATTCATATCGGACGAAATGTACATAAAGCTTACAGGTGAGAAATCAGTACATCTTGCATATTATCCGAAATCAGACGATGCACTTATCGATGATGATCTTGAAGATAGAATGGAGCTAGTAAGAACTATCGTAGCTTTAGGCAGAGGCGAAAGAGAAAAGGAAAAGATCAAAGTAAGACAGCCTCTCTCTGAAATCCTTGTAGACAGCAAATACGAAGAAAAGATAGGATATATGGTTTCTCTTATCAAGGAAGAGCTAAATGTCAAAAATGTAGTATTCGAACAGAATATGGACACTTATCTTGATTATTCGCTTAAGCCAGACTTTAGAAAGGCTGGACCGGTTCTAGGCGGCAAGATCAAAGAATTTGGAAAGGCTTTGGCTGCATGCGATGCAAAGGAAATGATCACAAAGCTTTCCGAGGAAAGCAAAATCGTACTTAATCTTGGCGGAGAGGATACTGACATCACAGAGGAACTTGTTGATGTAAAGGTTACAGCTAAGGATGGCTTTGCTGTCGGCTCTGATAAGGGTGTATTTGTGATTCTTGATACACAGCTTACGCCAGGGCTTATCTCAGAGGGTCTTGCAAGAGAGCTCATTTCAAAGGTTCAGCAGCTTAGAAAGCAGCATGATTTTGAAATGATGGACAATATCTATATCAGCATAAATTGCGATGACGAAGTAAAGGCAGCTTCTGAGGCACATAAAGAGTATATTATGAAGGAAACTCTTGCCATTGAACTTACTTATGATGCGAAGGATGCAGAAGTATTTAAGTTGAATGGTCACGAGACAGGCATCGCAGTAAAGAGGGCATAAAGATTGACATGTCAGACAGAAACGAAATCAAGAAGATTCAGCTTAAGGGCATGAGGCTTTCGGAGATGCAGGATTGGTTCGTTTCGATAGGTGAAAAAAAGTTCAGAGGCACACAGGTTTTTAGCAGAATTTATGCAGGAATATCTGAATTTTCAGAGATTACCGAGCTTTCCGAAAGGCTTAGAAAAAGGCTTTTTGATGAAGCTGAGATAAATTCGGTAAAAATGCTAAAAAAACAGCTTTCAGCAAAGGATGGCACGAGAAAATATCTTTTTGAGGTAAATGGCGGGCATGCGATAGAAAGCGTTTTTATGAAATACAAGTATGGCAACACCGCCTGCATTTCATCGCAGGCGGGCTGCCGGATGGGTTGTACATTTTGTGCTTCGGGCATAAACGGACTTGAAAGAAATCTCACAGCAGCAGAAATAGTAGACCAGGTTGTCGCCATGCAGAAGGATACCAGCCAACGCATAGGTCATATAGTAGTAATGGGCACAGGTGAACCATTTGACAACTATGATGAGCTTATCAAGGCCATAGATATTCTGCATGATGAAAAGGGTCTAGGGATAAGCCTTAGAAATATCACAGTTTCGACATGCGGTCTTCTTAAGGGAATCGAAAGGTTTTCAAGGGATATGCCGCAAGTAAATCTCGCTGTCTCGCTTCATGCTGCATATCAGGATAGGCGAAGAGAGCTTATGCCTGTGGCTAGAGCTTATGAGATGAAAACTCTCATCGATACATGTAAGATGTATACAGAAATTACGCATAGACGCATAACCTTTGAATATGCACTTATTTCTGGGATAAATGATACAGACCAGGATGCGTCAGCATTGGCAAATCTCTTGCGGGGAATGCTCTGTCACGTAAATCTGATACCATTAAATAATGTAAACGAAAATACATTCAGCGGCACACCACGTGAAAATGCAAAGCGATTTTCGCAGCTCTTGTCCGACAAGGGGATTCAAGTGACGATACGCCGCGAGCTCGGTTCTGACA
>CAVJDC010000061.1:0-10310 GCA_963648085.1 Anaerovoracaceae bacterium | reverse complement strand
TCCAAAATCTACTACGTGAATTTCTTTAAATTTTCCCTCTCCAATGACATCGTCCACCATCTCAAGAAATCTATTTATCTGCCTGAACTTATCCTCCATACTGCGGACAATTTTCCCCTCAGAAGTAAAAATGCCCATATCCACAAGAGGTTCGACTACCGTCCCCTCTTCAATGATACGCTTTTTCTTTCTATTGTTATTCTCTAAATTATGCCTCATCATCTCAGAGATATTTTCATCAGTAAAAATTCCGATTTTTTTTACGTCGCTCCCGATATTTTTTTCTTCCGCCAGATTTTTCCGACCAGCAATGCCTTTGACATCTATCCTGCCCACACTTCCCACATTGCCGGCAATGTGCTTCTTATCGTCAGTATTTTCCAACTTCTCAGATTTTACCAGTTTTTCTGAATTTTCAAACATCCCAAATTTTACCAATTTTTCTGAATTTTCAGACATCCCAGATTTTACCAGTTTTTCCAAATTTCCAGACATCCCAGATTTTTCTATAATTTCACACATTCCAGATTTTCCCGAAATCTCTGACTTTTTCGACTTATCTGTTTTCTTTTCCTTTTCACTTATACTCTTTTCATGCACGCCTACAAAAATCTTGCCTTTTTTCGAGATTCTTACATTGCAGTCTTTTAGCTCTCCGAAAGAATCCGCCTGTCTGTAACTTCCTGCGAGCTTCCCTTTCTCATCGCTTTCGCCTTCGCAAAATGACTTTCCTATCAGCATTTTTTCGATAAATATATCCATCTCAGCTGGCTCAATATTTTTGTGAAAGACTTGAGTTTCTGTGAACTGCTCCGCCTGATATACGATTCTGCCTTTTATATTCTTTAGATTTACAACAGTTTTCTTATAATCAGACTCTGCACGGGGACTGCTGAAAACTATTTTATACATCCGAGATTCAGCGATTTTTACGATCGCATCCCTTAATTTTTCATTTTCCATATGTATTCTCACATCGACTCTAAATTTCACACTGATTTTGCAATTTCAGTGATTCTATACATCATAACGCCAGACATTTTCACTGATTCTATACATCATAACGCCAGACATTTTCCTGATTCTTTACAACATAGCACCAGATTTTCCCGATTCTATCTATATTTTATTCCTTCATAAGCAGTTGACGGTATAAAATTCTTTTTTGGATGATAATTTATGCCTTTTGCCTTATATTCCCTGATCTTATCAAGCTCCATAATCCTTATAACCTCTTCTTTCGAAGGCATTCCCGGGATTCTTATATCTATTACCCCACCTGTCATAAGAACAAGCGTAGGAGCTACATCAATCTCAAACATTTCAGTCATCTCTGGATTTTGCATCAGATCAAACCAGCCGCAGCTTACGACATCCTCATATTCCCGCGCAATTTCCTCAAGCATCGCATCCATTCGTTCGTCAGTAAACATAGCCTTCATCAGGATAATATATGGCTTAGGTGATATGATAACCTCCTGAACCCAATTACCTTCATGAATTTTAGTAATAAGCTTTTTTCTTCTTTCCATAATAAATTTTGACCCCTTTACATATTTTTTATATCTCACTTGATACTAGCTCATTTGACACAAATAATGTTAATTTTTTGCTTCACACCTAAGAGAATATATTCCAATTTTTATATAAATAGAAAAATTGATGTAATATCAACGTAATATTAGCATTTTTCACAAAAGTTTTCCACAAAAGTTTTCCACTTTTCCACAGTAAATTATTTTTTATCCACTTTTTGTCCACAAAAAAAGAGGACTTTTCCACAGATATTAACTACTTATCCACAGAATGTGTTAACATTTTCTACAAATTTCCTTTATATTTTATTAACTATTATATTTCTTTCATATCATGTTTATTTTTCGCTATATATTGTGCATTTATCCACAGTTTTTGCCGTAGATATCCACATATTGTTGATAACTGTTTATTAAAACCCACGCCGCTCTCATAAAAGCAGAGACACATGAAAGCAGAGACACATAAAAGCAGAAACACATAAAAGCAGAGACACATGGCGCAACGTTACAAATAACGAAATAACGCCCTTGCCGGTTTCCCGGCAAGGGCGCATCTAAACTATAATCCTAGACCAAAGTTATTTTTTACTCTTGCCAAAGTTTTTACTGCAACTTCATTTGCTCTTTCTGCACCATTTCTTAAGATATTTTCAAGTTCTCCTGATTCCATTACTTCCTGATATCTTTTCTGGATAGGTGTGACAGCATCTACTACAACATCTACAAGGTCCTTCTTAAAAGCACCATATCCACTGCCGTCATATTCCTTTACGATCTCATCTATAGACTTGTCAGAAAAAGCACTATAGATAGACAATAGATTGCTGATACCCGGCTTATTTTCAACATCAAAACGGATTTCACTGTCAGAGTCTGTAGTTGCTCTCATGATTGCTTTCTTTATCTTCGCAGGAGTATCGAGAAGTGATATTCTGCTATATTCATTTTCAGCACTCTTACTCATCTTATTTGTAGGTTCGTCGAGAGCCATTACTCTTGCGCCACTCTTCATATATTTTCCTTCAGGAACGACGAGAGTATCTTCGCCATACTTGCCATTGATTCTTACTGCAAGATCTCTTGTAAGCTCTATATGCTGCTTCTGATCGTCACCAACTGGAACGATATTCGTATCGTAAAGAAGAATATCTGAAGCCATAAGAACAGGATACATAAAGAGTCCTGTAGGAGCAGATTCTCTTTCTTTACTCTTCTGCTTAAATTGAGTCATTCTGGAAAGCTCACCTGTATAAGAACAGCAAGTAAGAATCCATGAAAGCTCTGTATGTCCTGGGACATCCGACTGTACGAAAATAGTAGATTTCTCAGGATCTACGCCTACTGCAAGATAAAGTGCTGCAACATTTTTTATATTTTCTCTAAGCTTTGCAGGATCCTGTGGCACCGTAATAGAATGATGGTCAACTATGCAGTAAACACAGTCATTTTCGTCCTGCAGCTCAACAAATTGCTTGAGTGCTCCAAGATAATTTCCTATATGAATGTTTCCCGTCGGCTGGATGCCGGAAAATACTCTTTTTTTCATCGATTATATTCCTCCTTGAATTTTTTTCGTATCTTTTTTTCTATTCTTGAAACTGTCATCTGCGAAACTCCCATAATCTTTGCAATTTGCTGCTGTGTCATCTCATCCACAAAACGCATCCTGCAAAATTCTCTTTCTTCATCAGAGAAATCACGCATCGTTTTTTCGATAAAATCCGCATTTTCCAGTGTAATAAAACCTTGCTCCTCTTCGCCAGTATACTTTTCTATTGGAAAAGAGCTTGAACCTGCTTCTGAATCACTTTCATCATCAGCCTGCTGCAGAGAATAAGTACTGTAAGCTCTGCCTGACTCTACAGCTTGAAGTACATCTTCTGCCGAAACTCCAAGATAGTCAGCTATATCTGAAGCTGTCGGTGTTCTGCCAAGCTCGCCTTCAAGATGTATCTTAGCTTGCGGAATCCTTACAGACAGATCTTTTAGACGTCTTGGAACCTTAAGTGCCCAACCCTTATCTCTGAAATATTTTTTTATTTCTCCGAGAATAGTCGGAGTTGCAAAAGCTGAAAAGCTTATACCTCTATTTGGGTCGAAGCGGTCTGCTGCCATAATAAGAGCAAGTGCCCCTACTTGATAAAGATCTTCATATTCTACGCCTCTGTTTAAATATTTTTTTATAAGTATCTCAACAAGATAAAGATATTTCTCTACAATCTTATTTCTGTCTTCTAAATTGCCGCTTTCTTTATACTTTTTAAATAAATTTTCGCTAGCCTCAGCAGAGTTTACAGAAATGCTCATATCATCAACGCCTTTCCATAATCAATATCTGCTCATATACTTTATCATTCTTATAAGGGTATTGTGACTGTCAAATGCTGCCTCTGCCATATTCATCATAGATTCAGCAGCATCAAATGCATTCATCACCTCTGCAAATATATCAACTTCATCCATCAGAGTGCGCAGCATAAATAATCCTGCATTTCTCGATGAAATATTTTCTCCCGGCATGATTGAAACCGGCAGATCATTGCACTTACAAAGCTGAGTTGGCTTCTGTCCGCCACACATTTCACTGTCATTTATGGATATGATCATGCGTCCGTCTTCAAGCTCGCATTCTACCTGATAATTTATCGGCTCATCTGCATCATCTTCACAAAAAATATTTGAGCATACTTCTGTAACAGCAGTCTTTATATCCTCAACCTCTTCAATATCAAAACCTGCAGCATTTGCAGCTGAAGACACTGCAAGCCTCACAACACTTATGTACTCTCTTTTTCCGGGCACTGTAAATTTTAATAGGTCTGACATAAATGGTCATCTCCTTTTCCTTTTACTGCTTTCCTTTACCGCTTTCGATTTACGAAATTTGAGTGCTGACAGGCTTATGATGATCCTAGATATCTTTTTCATTCGTCTATCAGCACCCGATCGATCAATTTTATCTCTTAAATTACAGTTCTTATTTACCCGGATTCAGCTCGTTTTAACCATCAGTTTTTCACTAATTTTCGCTATCACTGCCTGCAGCTTCGCCATTAGCTTTACCGTCAGCTTTACCTTCTGCAGCTTAATCATCAGCTTTACTTTCTGCAGCTTAATCATCAGCTTCGCCGTCTGCAGCTTCACCATCAGCTTCGCCGTCTGCAGCTTCGCCATTTAACAGACCTTCGAGCATGTTCATCTGAATACCTTCAGCTTCGGCATCTTCAGCTTCCCTTTCTTGCTCCATATGAGAAACCTCTTCCTCAACCATCTTCTTTTCGTTTTCTTCACTTACAACTCTAGCCATTGAGATAATATCAGTTTCTTCTCCAACCTTCATAATCTTTACACCCTGAGTTGCACGCTCAAGCTTAGAAACATCAGAAGCGCTTATTCTGATAATCATACCCTTTGAATTTATAAGCATGATCTCGTCATCGTCACTTACGATAAGAGCACCTATAAGCTCACCTGTCTTTTTGAACTTTGTTCTGTCATATGTGAGAACACCCTTGCCGCCGCGTGCCTGAGTTCTGTAATTTATCTCATCATTTTCTGTCTTACCGCCGATAAGTGTTCTCTTTCCATATCCTGCACGCGTCACTACGAGCAGATATTTCTTATCATCAGCTATATCCATAGCAACGACTTCGTCATTTCTTTCAAGCTGAATAGCCTTTACACCGCCAGCTATCCTGCCCATAGGTCTTACTTCATTTTCCTTGAATCTTATACATTTGCCTTTCTTTGTGACAACCATGATTTCACTGTCGCCAAATGTTTGCTTTACACCTACTAGCTCATCATCTTCTCTAAGAGTAATTGCAATGATTCCCGTCTTTCTCTTTGTATTAAAATTCTCAAGAGCAGTTCTCTTTATAATACCATTTTTAGTAACAGCAACTAGATAAGAATCAGATCTAAATTGATTCATAGGAATAATAGTCGTAATCTTTTCGCCTGGCTCGAGATTTACAAAATTGACAGCAGGAGTTCCTCTTGCCATACGCTGAGCCTCAGGAATCTCATAAGCCTTGATATGGTGAACTTTACCAATATTTGTAAATATCATCAAAGTATCGTGAGTAGAAGTTATCAGCATCTTCTTTACGAAATCATTTTCTCTCGTAGTAAGACCTGTAATTCCCTTGCCTCCGCGCTTTTGAGTCTTGTACATTTCCATAGAGACTCTCTTCATATAACCAAGATGAGTGAGAGTAATGGCAACCTGCTTTCTTTCTATCAGATCCTCTTCACTCTGCTCACCTTCGTCTGGAGCGATTTCTGTCTTTCTCTCATCTCCAAACTTTTCCTTAATTTCGATAAGTTCATCCTTAATAACGCCCATCAAAACCTTTTCATCGGAGAGAATTTCATTATACCAATTTATCTTCTTCATAAGCTCTGCATATTCTTCTTCGATTTTTTCTCTTTCGAGACCTTGCAGTCTTGCAAGTCTCATATCAAGAATAGCCTGAGCCTGTATGTCAGATAAATTAAATCTTTCTATAAGTCGCTGCTTTGCGTCATTGTAGCTCGATCTGATTACCTTGATAACTTCATCAATATTGTCAAGAGCGATAAGATAACCTTCGAGTATATGAGCTCTGTCCTGAGCCTTTTTTAAATCAAATATCGTTCTTCTTCTTACGACTTCCTTCTGGAATTTGATATATTCTGTAAGCATGTCACGAAGATTTAGAGTTTTTGGCTGACCATCAACGAGTGCGATCATGATCATGCTTATAGTTTCCTGAAGCTGAGTATGCTTAAGAAGCTTATTGCGAACTACATTTGGATTTGCATCTTTCTTGAGTTCAACAACAATTCTCATACCTTCTCTGTCAGATTCATCTCTGATATCTGAGATATTTTCTATTCTTTTATCCTTTACAAGCTCTGCCATCTTTTCTATAAGACGAGCTTTATTTACCTGATAAGGAATCTCTGTAAAGACTATCTGCTGCTTTCCTTTTGATGTTTCCTCTATGATGCTCTTTGAGCGTACACGGATTTTGCCTATACCTGTACGGTAAGCCTCTCTTGCAGCATTTTTTCCCATTATCTGAGCGCCAGTAGGAAAATCAGGAGCCTTTACGATATCTATAAGCTCTTCAATATCACACTCCTCATCATCGATAAGTCTTACTGTCGCATCGATCACATCACTAAGATTGTGCGGAGGTATAGAAGTAGCCATACCTACAGCGATACCATTTGAACCATTTACAAGAAGATTTGGATATCTCGAAGGAAGAACTACAGGTTCCTTTTCATCACCATCAAAATTTGGCTGGAAATCTACTGTGTCTTTATTTATATCGCGAAGCATCTGGAGTGCAAGAGGCGTCATACGTGCCTCTGTATATCTCATAGCAGCTGCACTGTCCCCGTCCACAGAGCCGAAATTTCCGTGACCATCTACGAGTGGATATCTAATATTCCATTCTTGTGCAAGACGAACCATCGCATCATATACTGAGCTGTCACCATGAGGATGATATTTACCAAGTACATCGCCGACGATACGTGCTGATTTTCTATGCGGTTTGTCTGGCGTGACACCAAGTCCCATCATATCATAGAGAATTCTTCTGTGTACTGGCTTAAGTCCATCCCTTACATCAGGAAGAGCTCGCCCTACTATAACACTCATCGAATAATCTATATATGAAGAACGCATGATACTGTCTATCTCTTTATGAAGAATTTTTGTGTCTTCAAGAAGATTTTCCATATATTTTTCTCCTTATTCAAGTTACTTATATAAATCTTTAAATGTCAAGATTTTGTACATATTTTGCATTTTCCTCTATAAATTTTCTTCTAGGAGGTACCTTTTCCCCCATAAGCATAGAGAATGTATCATCAGCACGAGAAAAGTCATCTATAGTGACCTTTATAAGTGTTCTTGTCTGATAATCCATAGTTGTCTCCCAAAGCTGAGTTGCATCCATCTCACCAAGACCTTTATATCTTTGGATATCAAGCTTCTGCCCTGTGCCGAGCTCTGCTAAAAGCTTTCTTTGCTCTTCTTCAGAATATGTATAATATTTTTTCTTTCCCTTTTCTACCTTGTAAAGAGGCGGTTGTGCAATGTATACATAACCCTTCTCAATAAGAGGTCTCATATATCTGTAGAAGAAAGTAAGCATCAATGTACAGATATGAGCTCCATCTACATCGGCATCTGTCATGATGATAATCTTGTGATATCTAAGCTTAGATTCATCAAATTTATCACCTATACCACATCCAAATGCGGTGATCATATTCTTGATCTCGTCAGAGCTAAGAATCCTGTCAAGTCTTGCTTTTTCTACATTTAAAATCTTACCTCTTAAAGGAAGAATAGCTTGTCTTTTTCTGTCGCGTCCGGATTTTGCTGAACCTCCGGCAGAATCCCCCTCGACTATAAATATTTCCGAAAGAGTAGGATCCTTTTCACTGCAATCGGCAAGCTTTCCAGGAAGAGTCATGCTGTCAAGTACACTCTTCCTTCTTGTAAGATCTCTAGCTTTTCTCGCAGCCTCTCTTGCACGTGAAGCTCTTAGACCTTTTTCAATTATAATCTTCGCCTGCTGCGGATTTTCCTCGAAGAATCTTGTAATATTGTCATTTGTCGCAGCGTCCACAAAGCTTCTAATTTCACTATTTCCAAGCTTGGTCTTTGTCTGGCCCTCAAACTGCGGCTCAGTGAGCTTTACTGATATGATAGCTGTGATACCTTCGCGGACATCTTCACCTGTGAGAGGATCATCATTTTCCTTGAGGAATTTATTCTTTTTTGCATAATCATTATATGCTCTTGTGAGAGCAGCCTTAAATCCTGTAAGATGAGTGCCGCCTTCGGTAGTATTTATATTGTTTGCATAAGATAAGATAAATTCACTATATCTATCTGTATATTGTAATGCAACCTCACACTCGAAGCTGTCCTTTACAACCTCAAAATATACTATACTCTCATGAATAGGCTCTTTATTCTTATTTTGGAATGCGACAAATTCTTTTATGCCGCCCTCATAATGAAATTCAAGCTTTTTCTTTTCTTCTTCTCTCTCATCCTCAAGAGTTATCTTTATACCCTTGTTTAAAAAAGCCATCTCTCTTAATCTATGCTCGAGAGTCGAAAAGCTATATACAGTAGTATCAAAAATCTCTGCGTCAGGCTTGAACCATGTAGTAGTTCCTGTAGTCTTGCTTTCACCTATTACTTCTAATGGAGTTATAGTCTTGCCGCGCTCATATCTTTGCTTGTAAATTTTGCCATTTCTTCTTACTTCAACCTCCATCGCTTCCGACAGAGCATTTACTACTGAGGCACCTACACCATGAAGACCGCCAGATACCTTATATCCTCCACCACCAAACTTACCGCCGGCATGCAGCACTGTGTGAATAACCTCAACAGCTGGAATTCCGAGCTTTGGATGATTGTCAACAGGCATACCTCTGCCATTGTCAGACACTCTTATGGCATTTTCCTTTGTGATAACTACATTTATCTCAGTACAATAACCCGCAAGAGCTTCATCCACACTATTGTCTACAATTTCATAAACAAGATGATGTAATCCTGTCTCGCTTGTTGAACCTATGTACATACCCGGTCTTTTTCTTACCGGCTCAAGGCCTTCAAGTACCTGTATCTGCTCGGCATTATAATCCTGCTTTACTGTTGTATCAGGCATTTTTTCCACCTCTCTATCCTTTTTACAAGTAAATATTTATTGCAAATAATTGCTATTTTTCTTTATTTTGATATTTTTATATTTTAATTATGCTATTTCAAAATATTAAAATTTATATTTCTATACTTCCATTTTTCACTCTGAAAATACTAAAATCTCCGAGCTGGGATTTTATATCTTCGCTCAAATCTGCGGCTGTTATAAATATCTGTATGTCATCAAAAGACGATATCAGTTGTCTTTGTCTCCTGCTGTCGAGTTCAGATAATACATCATCAAGAAGAAGTATCGGTTTTTCTCCTGTCTCATCTTCTATCAGCCTTATCTCGGCAAGCTTTAAAGACAATGCAGCTGTACGCTGCTGACCCTGAGAACCAAATTTTCTGACATCAATACCGTCAATTTTAATTCCCATATCATCTCTATGAGGTCCGCGGCTTGTCATCCTTCGAGCAATATCCTTTTTTCTTGCATCATAAAATGATGCTTCCAGGACTTCCCGCTGAGAAGTTTCTTCATCAGTAACTTCTACATTTGCTTCGTAAAATATATCTATCTTTTCCCTATTTTCAGTCAAATCAGAGTGAATTTTTTTGCTTATCTCTGAAAGCCTCTTAATAAATTTTCCCCTGTATATTATAATCTTTGCCCCATATATTGCAAGCTCTTTGTCCCATATATCGAGCAGCCCCTCATCAGGAAAATCTTCTTTTAAAAGAGAATTTCGCTGAGCCAAGGTCTTCTTATATCTAGTAAGACTTTCAAAATATAAAGGTTTCATCTGGCATATTTCTCTGTCTATGAATCTTCTCCTTTTTTCTGGTTCATCCTTTACAATTCTTAGATCCTCAGGAGAAAATATGACAGTATATACATGCTTGAGAAGCTCTGAAATCCTGTCTATCTTTACACCATCAATTTTTACGCCCTTTTTATTTTTATAATATGCAATCTCGACAGACAGCTTTTCCCCATCCTTCTCAAGGATCGACGAAATACGTGCAAGCTCAGCTCCAAACCTTATCAGCTCACTGTCCTTTGAAGTTCTAAATGATCTTCCAAGAGATGTAATATATAG
>CAVJDC010000060.1:6189-10541 GCA_963648085.1 Anaerovoracaceae bacterium | reverse complement strand
CGTCTGTATCATCGCCTGCGTCTGTATCACCGCCTGCGTCTGTATCACCGCCTGCGTCTGTATCATCGCCTGCGTCTGAGCCACCGCCCATATCTGTGCCGCCGCCTGTATCATCGCCTGCATCTGTATCATCGCCTGCGTCTGTATCACCGCCTGCGTCTGTATCACCGCCTGCGTCTGTATCATCGCCTGCGTCTGAGCCACCGCCCATATCTGTGCCGCCGCCTGTATCATCGCCTGCATCTGTATCATCGCCTGCGTCTGTATCACCGCCTGCGTCTGTATCACCGCCTGCGTCTGTATCATCGCCTGCGTCTGAGCCACCGCCCATATCTGTGCCGCCGCCTGTATCATCGCCTGCATCTGTATCATCGCCTGCGTCTGTATCACCGCCAGAATTTATTATAGTCGGCACTGTATATCTGTATATGCCTATCTTACCATAAACCTTGTCGGTACAAAGCTCAGGATTATCATCCTTGCATCTGATACATTTGCCGCAAGAACTTAGATATACAGTCTTTACAGTTGCAGCTTCATTTAGTGTAAGAGTCTCACCTTTATACAGCTTCCTATTTTCGTTATTTTCAAGGCTTGGATCGCTTCCGTCAGTCGTATAATAGATTAAAATATTCTCATCATCTTGATAGTCATTTACGATCGTATATTCTGTCCCCTTTGAAAATTCCACTTTTTCGCTGTCAAGAGATGTCTGCGGAATCTTCAGATGCACAAAATCAATCGAGAAAGTGTCCCTGCTTCCCAAAATTTCACTTCCATCTCTATCAGTCAGCCATGCTGTTATCTTTATTCCTGTCATAGCTGAATTGACTGTTATTGGGATATTGTCATATATGAGATTTTGCGTAGTGACGCTGTAATCATCCCCTTGGGTGTACGTATAATAATAATGTATCTGGGCATCATTTTTTTGTGTAAGAAGCTTTATACCCTTCGCATATTCACCCGTATAAAGAAGATCAGCACTTATGCGTGAAACGTCATATGGGTTTGCAATATATACGCTGCCAGTCGCCACGCTTTCAGGTTCGATGATATAATAATGAATCGTATTCTTGCTTGTCTTACCTGTCTTTGTATTGACAACATATGCTTTAAAAGACATCGTATGATCGATTTCTCGCTCTGCCGTATAAGGATAATCCTGTGTGTCGCCATTTTCACGATATATGATTTTGTAATCATTTTCAGCTTTGTCAGACGGCACGAGGTCATTATACTTAATCTCAGTAGTCTTTTGGTCGCTCTTTAAATAGCGGCCAGACGGAAGTGTAATGACCGGTGCAAGAGGCACAAAATTGTATACATAGCTGACCGATGAGCTATACTTTCCATCCTTTTCACTTCTGATCTGCAGAATCGTATCATTTTTGATTTTTATCGTGTCAGCATAATCATTCCACGTGCTGCCATTGTCAGTTTTATACTGAATCCTGTCACCATTGTTTAATGAATACAGATTGATATACAGAAGGTTGTTGCTGTCATCTTGCTTAATCTCTTCATATTCGCCAGTTTCTTTGTCGGCATATGGAGGAGCAAGTGTTGATGAGTCAGTACTTAGACTATATGTATATCGGTTTGGCGTGCCTTCAATTCCATCAAGCTCTGCACTTATGTCAAGCGTTGCTGGTGAAATTATCACACCTGCATTTGATTTTCCCAAAGGCTCTGTGCAGCTCTTATCTTTATACGCATTTCCAGTTGATATATCAATATAAAAACTGCAGCTGCCGCATACAAACTCGTTCTTAAAACCATTTATCTCATATTTCACAGTGCTGCCTTCAACTGCACTTACTGGAACTATAGGAAGCTTACTGCCGCCAGTCGCAGCAGAAGGTGCAGCCTTTGGAGCTTCAGGTGTTATCTTATATTCAAATATACCTACATCACTCTTTATACCAAATACATTTACCGCAGCTGCCTTTATGATCGTATGACCCCTTACTTCTACCGGCTGTCCGTCATATTTTACTGTGTTTGTTGTGTTTGGTATCGGATCTGCAGTAAAGGTACCATCATAGCTTATCGTATAATAGATTTCTGTTCCCGCAGGTACAGGCATAAATTGTGTCGAAAATCCCTCCTCATCTTCAATCTTCCTGGTATAATCACCAGGAGTCAGACTCATAAGAGGTCTTGAGGGCTTTTTATTTACAATATCGTAGGAATTTGAGACAATGCTGGAATATGTCACGCCATCCTTAAGTATCACAGCTTTGACAACAGTATATTTTTTTATATCAATCTTAGCTGAATCTGAAGCATCATCTGCCTTTATTCTCGTTTTGCTTGTCGTAGGATCGCTTCCATCGAGAGTATAATAAAGGTCAAAACGGCTTGTATTTCCTGTCGTGCTCTCAGTGCAATAAACTGTTATCTCATCTGCGTTTGTAAATTGTGTGCTCTCCGGAGCAAATACAGGAGCAAGCGGCTTTATCTTATAGGTAAAGTTATGCTCCTCACCTTTTTTTCCACTCTCGCCTACAGTCCTTGCAAGAATGTCTGTATCATTGTCGATAGTAAGCGTCCCTGTGTATGCCGCCCAATCCTTGCCGTCATTTGTGCTGTATTCGATTGTATTTTCAGGATTATTTGCTGTCAGCGTTACACTTACGCTTCCTTCATATACACCTGAAGGATAGAAAGCATTTATGCCATAATCGTCCTTCATAGTAAATATATAATAGAATGAAGAAATATCGCCATAGATTCCGTCATATTTTGCTGCAGCTCGTATAGTTGTATCCTTTGCAAGTGTGATGATTCCTTGGTATTCAATTCCGTTTGTCCTCGGATCGCTTCCATCAAGTGTATAATAAATCTGCGCACCTGTAGTTCTCACCGAAAGATTTATATCCTTTTTCTCATCATATTTTCCAGAGCTAAGGTCCGCCGTCACTTTTGCAGGCTTTATCCCCAAGCGATATTCTGAAACATCTGACAAAGTACCCATCTTGTCTGTGATAAGGCGCAGAGTACTATTTTTGCTGATCTCAATACTCTGCGAGCGCTTGTCAAGCTTTACCCACTCCGTATCGGGATTCGTTCCAGTGACAGCTCCCGAAGTGATACTGTCTGCAGAAACATCCGAAAAGGTATAATATATCTCCTGATCGTCTCCTATACTTTCATAATTTATGTCATCTGACACATAAACCGTAAATATATCATCATCTGTATAAATGTTTGGTATTGCCTTCTTACTGCTGTCAAAAAGATGTGGTGATTTCGGAAGTATGATATATTCGTAGCTTACCTTATTGCTCTCCTTGCCATCCGAAGTGCGCTTCGCAAAACATGTAATAGTAGAGCTATTTTCAATCTGTATAGCACCTGTATATTTTTCAAAATCCTTGCCATCGAGAGAATAATAAATATCGCATCCTCCCTCGGCAGTAAGCCTGACATCCTGCTTTTCGTCATAATTTCCGGCATTTGGGCTTGCTGTAGGAATAGATGGTCTTGATTTATCCTTGATTATAATAGTATGATATCCGCCATTTATCGGTGTGTAAGAAAAAGTCTGATCCTCTAGCCTGTCCGAATTATTTTTAGCAAATAATTCAAGTCCGCCCTCGTCATTTGATGTATCTATATACACCTGCGTACTTCCTGTCTTAAGTGGCTTTAGCGGCAGCTTACAAAGATTGTACCAAAGCTGACCGTCCTTTTTCTGTGGTACATAGCTGCCATTATAAAATACCGTGACATATGCTTTTTTATATCCATCTGCTGTATCACTGCCCTGCTTATATGGATAGTAGCCAACTGTCGTCGGTACCTCACCAGCTTCACTTCCTGCCTTCGTAGTGTCAATATTTTGGTCTGGAATAGTATAATCAATCGGCTTTTTCACATCAGAAGCATAATCGAAATATTCTGGATCAAAATAAATTGTGACAGTATATCCATTTAAGTCATATTGTGGTTCTTTGTGAGTTTTAGTTACCTCGTCATAATCGCCCTTATTTGGATCATCAATCGCCAAGTATATGTCAGCATTGTCACCCATATATACTGTGCTGCGGTCTGGCGTATCTGTTGGATTTTCCCCCTGCGCATGCAAATATACACTTCTCTCATTCTTTGCTGCAGAATCTGCAAAAGAAATATTGCACGGCAGGCACGAGACAAGCATGACCATGCTTAAAATGAGCGATAATATTCTTTTCCTTGGCATAACCTGATTCCCCTCCACTTTTCGGCATTTTTTAGCCCAATTCCCAGCTTTTTTGCCCAATTCTCGACATTTTTTAGCCTGATTTTCGACATTTTTTTGCCCAATTCTCGGCTTTTTTTGCCCAATTTCCGGCTTTTTTTTTGCC
>CAVJDC010000060.1:4715-6162 GCA_963648085.1 Anaerovoracaceae bacterium | reverse complement strand
TCCTTGGAGTCAATCTTGCCGTCACGGTTTAAGTCATATTTTGCATATTCCGGATAATCTGTTACGAGATTGTCTGTGCCGAAATACGATACAACTGCCGAAAGGTCATAGATGTTGATCTGATTGTCCTTTACGATGTCACCTGCAAGGAATGTGACATTCTTTGCACTTGCGTCATTTCCTATCTCAACATTAACCTTAGAATCCTTTACGTTGTTCCAGAAGTTGATAGTCTTTGCGCCTGTCATATTTACAGTATAACGAGCTGTTCTGTAACCAGCACCTTCGAGCTGAACCTTGTATGCAGCATTCTTTGTGAGCGTGTCAATTACCTTAATAACATATTTGCCGTCAGCGTCCATAGCAATTTTGTCGCTTCCGAGATTGTATACAAGATTTTCTGTCAAACCTCCGCCAGAAATTATAACCTTCATATCCTGATATGCTGCCGCATTGTCCTTTACTTCATTCGGGAAGTCGATATTGATAGTGAGATCTTCAGTTTCAGGTACAAAAGCTGCTCCGATCTTCCCGATAATTGCACCTTCGCTATTCGTTACATCGTCATTTATCGAAAGCTTACCTGCTGTGCTGCCGTCGCCATTTACTGTATAACTGTCAACGATATTATCCTGTGCCTTTGCACAGTTTATGATATTTGTCACAGCATCAGCTACACTGAATTCAATCTCGCCCGCACCATCAAATGTAACTGTGCCGATATTTATATCCGTACCGGTTGCACTGCTTGCTGTTTTGCCATCAAGGTTGAATTCAAATCTGCCATTTTCCTCAATAAGATTGATATTTGCTGCTGGAGCTACTGTATAACCTACAGCACCGCTTACAATGTTCATGTCAAATGTCAGTTCTGCCGACATGAAACGGTTAATCTTTTTGCTATCGAGAGATTTCAGCACGATGTCATATGTCGAAGTTGTACCGATGCGTTCAAATGCAACGCCGATATTCTTTGAAATGTCATCAGCTTTAAGCGATTCTGCATTGTAGCTTACAGCATAAGTTGAGAATGACGGAGCGGTAAATGTTATCTTGTCGCCATTCACAGTGACGCCAGTGATTTCTTCAGTTGTATCACCGACATGATATACTTTAACACTGGTTTTTTCAGGTGTCTCGCCAAGCGTAATAGTTACAGACTGATTTTCAACTGAATCACTGCCTGTGCCATCAAGCTTTATTTCTGTACCTTCGCTGTCTATCTTGACAACTGAGATGTCGAAAATCTGCTTTGAAACATCTGTACCTGAATCTTTCTCAATAGCCTCAACAGCAGCCTGAATATCAGCAGCAGTTGCAGCTGCGACAACAACTTTATATGTTGCATCCTCTTCGAGATTTATAGCTTCGTTGTTGTGAAGATTATTCAGAGTAACCTTTGCGCTGGCAGACTTTGCTGTGCTGACAACTTTTGCAACGTCGAAAG
>CAVJDC010000060.1:0-4673 GCA_963648085.1 Anaerovoracaceae bacterium | reverse complement strand
TCGTTTTGTCCTTTTCTTAAGGTTGCAAACGCTGATGTCTTAGGCGCAGTTAAAGTAATCTTATCAACTGTATTTCCAGTGATGGAATACTTATCGCAATTACCCATAAACTGAGCGATTAAACCACCTGCATAATCCGGTGCAGCAGCCGATCCACCTGAAACTGTACAGTTTGTCACATACACTGAGCCTCCGCCCAAATTATCGGCAGTAGCACTCATCTTACCAATAAGGCCGCCTGCACGTTCTTCAGTTGCTTTGATTGTATTTGAAATTGATTTGCAGTTGTCCATCTTGCCGATCCAAGAATATCCGACAAGTCCGCCGACCTGGTCCTTACCAGTGATTTTTGAATCTGAAACAGTACAATTCTTAACAGTTCCGTGGAGCTTACCGCATAATCCGCCTACATACTGTACGTCGGCTATGTCAACAATGGCATTTGTCACCTTTACATTCTCTACGGTCGCACCATACAAGTAGCCTGCAAGTACTCCCACTTGAGTATTATTTTCACTAAATCTGATTTCAGCACCATCTATTGTGAGATTCTTTACAACGGCTGTCGACGGCAAGTTAGCGAATAAACCGGTAGCGCTTTCAGTTTTTTTATTTCCATTGTTGACATATTCGCGTGTGTGTGCAGCAGTTATTTTTAATCCTGAAATAGTCTTACCATTTCCATCAAATGTTCCAGCAAAATTATCTATTGGAGTCCATTCGTCTGTCAATTGGACATCTTCCAAAAGAGTGATCGTGTCGCCGCTCTTTGCATCTTTAAGGGCATCTGCAAGATTCTTATAAACCGAATATGTCGTGTCATTGCTCTTCATAGCTTGCCAGCTGCCATTATTATTAAATGCAAAACGAAAGCCCTTAACACCAGTAACCTTGAAAGCAGTACCATCTTCATCATATGCCACTGGATTGCTGATTGTAGTGTCTGCAAAAGTTACGACAGCATCGCTTTGAGCATTTGCCATACGGATAAAACGGCCATTCGTATTCACGAGTGTATTGTTTGAGAAAACGAATATGCCGTGATTTTCCTTGTTGCTTAGCATGATAATGTTGTTCACGCAGCCTGTAAAAGTGTTGTCGGAAACAGTCAGGCCATTTAGGATTGCTGAAGCATTATTAAAGAAAACAGGCTGATAGTAGTTTGTCATTTCACAACCGATGACAGCGAGATTATTTAGGCCTTTTTTACCATTTTCAGTGCCGCAGAAGGTCAAATCGCTCGAGCCTGTGCCAGCCGAGAAGAAATGCTGATATAAATTCCCTGTAGTACCTGTACCCTTGCAATCTTTAACGGTAAATCCGTCTACGTAAAGTGCAGAGCCTTTATATTGACTTCCTGAATTATCTCTGATGACAACTGCAGACTCTTCTGTATTGTCAAATGCTATGCCTTCTATCGTAATATTCTTAAGAGACATATAGCTGATAAAGCCGCTCGTTGCACGATTCATCGCTTCCTGATTTGATGCTGGAGCAGAATTATGCCAGAACAGACCAGCTTCTGCCTTGAAACCATCACAGGTAACATTTGCGCCCTCAGCTGCCTTGATGGTTACATTATTAAACTCACGGTAGTAAGCAGGATAGGAATTATGATCATTCTCCAAGTCAGTGCGGCTTACGCTTGCGCCTTTGTATAGCGCCTGGCGCAGATAAAGCATACCATAATCACCAGCTGCAAGCTGGATTGTCTTTCCATCAATATTTCCATATTTGCCGTCTAAAACGTCCTGTGCATTGTCTACTGTGACATCAATGATAGTCCCTGTCATATCAGGAGCTTCAGCAGATTCGCATAAAATAGCATTTTCATCTGATGCAGCAGGCGCCTGTGCTTCATGTGCAAAAGCAGGCAATGCCATACTGCCGAACACCATTGCGGCAGAGAGCACCCCTGCCAAAAATTTTTGTCCTTTCATTTCATACTCTCTTTCCAAATAATATTTCCAAATGTTGTAACATTTCTGAATATCTATTCTAAATATTCATTCAAAATATTTTTGTGTCGCTTAGTCCACGCTTTTAGTACTACCCCCCCTCAAGCTGACTAGACCAGGCTAACACCAATTTAAGAAACCATGTCAACACACCGACAAGCTAGCTTGATCAGTGATTCGCATAGCTTTATATTTACTATCCAGCATTGTTAATTTATATTTGCTATCTAACAATGCTAGTTTAGTATCAAAATAAATCTTCACGCCTCTTCAGAGCGCATCTAGCTTCAGACTTAGCATCCAGCTTTTCAAATCTCGCATCTAGCTTCAGACTTGGCATCTAGCTTTTCAAATCTCGCATCTAGCTTCAGACTTGGCATCTAGCTTTTCAAATCTCGCATCTAGCTTCAGACTTGGCATCTAGCTTTTCAAATCTCGCATCTAGCTTCAGACTTGGCATCTAGCTTTTCAAATCTCGCATCTAGCTTCAGACTTGGCATCTAGCTTTTCAAATCTCGCATCTAGTGCTTCGTGCTTGTCATCTAGCTCATCAGATCGCACATCCTTGCGCACATGACAGCAACCTCCGCTCTTGTAGCATTGCCCTTTGGATTTACATTTCCATGTGAGCCTTGGATTATGCCTGCCTTTACCATAGATGCCATTGCAGTCTTAGCATAATCTGAAATATCGCCGTTGTCTGAAAACGAGTCAAGCGATGAAAAGTCATCTGTTTGCGTAATATAGCCTTTTGCAAGGAAAGCTCGGTATGCCAGTGTAATCAAGTCCTGCCTCGTAATACTTTTTTCAGGCATGAAGCTTTCACCACTGCCCTGTGCGATTCCTGCCGCCTTTGCACTTCCGATTGCATTATAATAATATAATCCCTGCGGAACGTCCGCAAAGTTGCTGGTGAATTCATCATTTACCGACAGCATCCTTGTCAAAATAAGGATAAAATCACCGCGTTTAATATTGTTTGCTGGAGCAAACTCAGTGGCACTTATTCCACTGATGATGCCTCTATTTTTCAGCTTGTAAATAGAATCTTTCGCCCAAATGTGTTTTCCTAAATCAGTAAAAGTCTCTGCATAATCTTCTCCGCCGTCAATAGTTCCATCAATAGTTCCATCAATTGTTCCATCACTGTTTTCAGATCCGCTGCCATCTGCAATATCACTGCCATTTTCGGATCCATTGCCATCTGGAATGCCGCCGCCATCTCCTGATTCACCGCCTGTGCCGTTTCCGTTTCCGGAGCCTCCATCAGACGAGCCGTTTCCATTTCCTGAACCGCCATCTGCAGTGCCGCTTCCATCAGCAGCCTCACCACCTGCAGAGTCACCCTTTGAGTCGGTATCTCCTTGGTCTGACATCTTGGCAACAACTTCCAGGTCGTCACTATTTACCTTTCTGTCACGATTAAAGTCGGCCGCCTCGCTATATTCGCCTTCTGCTATAAAAGCTTCGACATCTGCCTTGTCATGCGAATCAACCTTGCCATCGCCATTCACATCACCCGGGACAAAGTCGGCATTTGTGATTTCAATCAACTTATCAAATGTCACACCCGTTTTCTTGTATGTAACATATCCTATTGCTGATACCTCAACTGTATAGGTATCGTCAGCAAGGACGGTATTTTCAACTAAAAATCTCGGCACTGCACTCTTTCCGTCACGATGCCCACCCTTCGATGTGATGGCATTGTCAAGCGCAGTAACTATCGAATAATTATCTGTTTGTTCACTTGTGATTTTTATAGTGATTCCTGGCTTTGCTGTGCCAGAAAAACTCACAATCTTATCCATTGTAAGTCTTATCGATGCCGTCTTTCCACGGTTTGCTTTTTCGTTTGATTTTATCGTGATTTTTTCACTGCTTTTCGGAAAATAATCCTTTCCATCTATTGTAAAATAAGTATTTTTCAGGTCTGAAAGTGAAAGCGTACCTTCCTTGCCTGGCTCCCCCGAAAATGTAATAATAAATAAATCCTCGCTAGCACCAAAGTCCATTCCCGATTTTGAAGAAATGATACCAGTCGTGACTTTATCTGAATTTGCACTTGTAACTTGCAAATCGCCAGTATCTGGATTGTCCGATCCCTTCAGATACTTAACGGATTTATATTTCAAATCTCCATCTAAATCTAATGCAGTCTGAACAATACTGACATTTCCAGCTGCACCTTTCACGCTCACCTTGACCTTTGCCTCACCAGCAAGTGTATCCGTGTCAGAAGCAGTGACATCTTCAAAATGAATTGTGATATTCTTTGCTCCAGCTGCAAAGACAGGCATTGCAGAAAATATAAGACACGCTGCTGTCATCGTGCTTAAAAACTTCGCTTTCCAGTTGCTTTTCATATAATTTCATCTCCTATTAAATTTTATGGTATCGCATTCATTTATCCTATACCATTTTATCCCGTATCCATTTATCCTATACCATTTCGTTCTGGCCCATTTACGTCACATCTTAGTTTAATCGCCCTCGACAATTACAGTTTAAATTTCGAAAAATTGACAGTACATATGACATATATAACTACTGACATATATAACTACAGTTTAGTAATAGTTATTGATTGTTTGATATTTTGCAATTTGCTAATTTCTATCTAATTTTGTTATGTTTTTGTTTTGTGTTTATCTTGATTTGCTTGCTTTACTTTGTACCTCAATAATTCAGTACCTTTCGAATAATACTTCATAA
>CAVJDC010000059.1:0-10577 GCA_963648085.1 Anaerovoracaceae bacterium | reverse complement strand
CCATAATGCTCCTTAAATGCAGCGGTAAATCTGCTTTGGCTTTCATATCCTACATTTTGAGAAATCTCTGCTATGCTCTTTTGCGATTCTCTTAATAGTCTTGCTGCTTCCTCCATGCGATGGTGCTTCATATGAGCTGCAATCGATACACCATATACCTCTTTAAAAACCTTTTTTAACGTAGTAGGATTCATCAGATATTTTCGTGACAGTTCCTCTATCGTAATACGTTCCGAAATGTGTTCTATTAAATATTTATGTATATGATTTATAATTTCCTCTGATGATTTGTGATTGTCAATTATCTCCTCTGGGCAGGCTATCTCCATCGCCTTCTCTACCGCCTTATGAAGCAGATTACTTTCCTCCGTCTCCGCCGCCCTATAATATACTTCCTTTCCGTCACGTCTGCTTATGATAAGTCCACATTGGTGCAGCGACCGGATATGATGCGAAACCGCAGGGCTTGACATATTTATCCAAGCCGCTATATTGATAACGCATTCCTCACGATGGCATAACAGCCAGAAAATACGCACTCTTGTGGGGTCACTAAGCTGCTTAAATATATCTGCTACTACATCAAATTGTGTCATTTTAGACAGCTCGCTGTACAGATATTCAACACTCCCATGCTCTATATGCTCACCATGCCTTCCATGATGATGAGGCAGTTCAAAATTACTCATATACTTCTCCTCGTTCGTTTTTTCTCGATGATTTAACGACTTTCGTCAGATTCGTCAGCCCCGCTGATTTCGCTGCTTTCGCCAGTTTCCGCTGCCTCGTGAATTTCGCTGCTTTCGCCAGTTTCCGCTGCATTCGCTGATTTCGCTGCTTTCGCCAGTTTCCGCTGCATTCGCTGCATCTGCGGATTTCGTCAATTTCGTCAATTTCGTCAATTTCATCAATTTCGCCAGTTCCTTGGGTTTTGGTATTTCCGCCAGTTCCCCGGATTTCGATACTTACGCCAGTTCCCCGGATTTCGATACTTCTGCCAGTTCCTCGGATTTCGATATTTCCGCCAGTTCCCCGGATTTCGATACTTTCGCCACTCACCCATTTTCACAGCTTTTGACGCATCTGAAGCTTTCGCCATTTTAGACATTAAATTTGCTATTTTGGAAATCATTACTTCAAACGTCTTGTCATCTCGTAATATCTAAATTATACTTCACTCGTAACGATTAAACAATATCTTAATCGTTAAATCATAAACCACGCTAATTTCACTCTGCTCCGACTTACGTGTCTGTGTGCAGACCTGTGTGCAGAGTCGCGTGTCAAATTGAACCTCCGAGTTTGGTTCGAGATGCCTGTAGTCAAATTGAAATATCACGGATAATCCGATATGTCGGGGACTAGCTTGATATTTCAAGGCTTATTTGATATGTCGGGAGGCTAAACTGACATATCAGTCTCAATCCGATATGTCGGGGACTAGCTTGATATTTCAAGGCTTATTTGATATGTCGGGAGGCTAAACCAAGATTACAAGGTGAAATCAACAATGTAAAGTCAAAGGAAAGGACAATATTATGAAAAAGACTTATAAGATTGAGGTTGACTGTGCAAATTGTGCAAATCTTATGGAAGACGTTACTCGCAAGACTGATGGTGTCGCATCTGCAACTGTAAATTTTATGACTCAGAAAATGATCGTTGAGTTTGAGGAAGGACAGGACTCAAAGGATGTAATGCAGAATGTTTTGAAAGCTTGCAAAAAGGTAGAACCTGACTGCGAAATCGAGCTTTAGACCAATTGCAATATCAATCTTCTACTCAATGCGCAGCACATCACAGCACTGACAATCTTACAATCGAAACCCATCGGAGTTCGCTGCCGAAGGTCGGATATGAGATCCGCTGCCGAAGGTCGGATGTGTAATCCTCTAACACGCTGCCTGTAAGGGTGAACGACCTTTGGGTGCTTCGTTACATTTATTGTAGCTAAATCTGAGGGATATTTTTGAAAATCAGGGGGATATTTTTCTAAATCATATTAAAATTTTAAAAATCAGGGGGATATTTTGATGACAAAAAAGCAAAGAAAAATGCTGAAACGCATTATCATATGTGCAGTCATGCTGATTGTACTCAAGCTCGTCACTGCTGTAGTCATACCTGCGACTGGCTTGCTTACAGCTGACGTCCCTATTCTAGACGTCCTTACGTCTGAAATTCCGGCAATAGGAATCTCGTCGGCAGGTATTTTGGAATTGATCCTTTATCTGGCAGCATATTGGGTCATAGGACATGATATTTTAAAGAAAGCCTGGAAAGGAATCTTAAATAAGCAGGTCTTTGACGAGAATTTTTTGATGTCGATCGCTACACTTGGTGCATTTATCCTGGCTGTCACTACAAAAAGCGGCGAGTATATTGAAGGTATCGCTGTTATGTTATTTTATCAGATCGGTGAGCTTTTCCAGAGTCGCGCCATAGGAAAAAGCCGTGAAAATATCAGTGCTCTGATGGACATTCGCCCTGATTATGCAAATATTGATGTAAATGGCAAGCTTGTGCAGGTCGACCCTGATGAAGTTGCAATTGGCAGTGCGATCATCGTGCAGCCTGGTGAGAAGGTGCCATTAGATGGTATCGTTCTTGAAGGCAATTCAAGCCTAAATACAAGTGCTCTTACTGGTGAAAGTATGCCTCGTGATGTATGCGAGGGTGATGAGATTATCAGTGGATGCATCAATATGACAGGAGTTCTCAAAGTACAGACTATCAAGGATTTTGGCGAATCAACTGTTTCAAAGATTTTAGATCTAGTAGAGAATGCAAGCTCTCGAAAATCAAGATCCGAGAATTTCATTTCCAGATTTGCAAAGATTTATACTCCGGCAGTTTGCTACAGTGCGCTTGCCCTAGCAATCCTTCCTCCTATTATCCGAATAGCATTTCTGGGGATGCCAGCCATGTGGGGTGTGTGGATATATCGTGCGCTTACATTTCTTGTTGTGAGCTGTCCATGTGCTTTAGTCATAAGCATTCCTCTTAGCTTCTTTGCAGGAATTGGCGGCGCAAGTAAGGAAGGAATACTCGTAAAAGGTTCCAACTATCTGGAAGCATTATCTTCGGCAAAATATGTGGTATTTGATAAGACTGGTACACTTACACAAGGTGTATTTGAAGTTGTTGGCATTCACCATTCCAGCCTTGAAGAATCCAAGCTTTTGGAATATGCCGCTTTGGCAGAATGTGCCTCTTCTCACCCGATTAGCAGAAGCCTGCAGAAGGCTTACGGAAAAGAACTCGACAGAAGTCGTGTCTCAAATATTGAAGAGATCAGTGGTCATGGCATCGTTGCCGAGGTTGACGGAAAATCTGTCGCTGCCGGAAATGGCAAGCTTATGAAAAAGCTCGGTATCAATTATGAGGAATGCCACAGCGTGGGTACTATCATACACATGGCTATTGATAATGAATATGCCGGTCATATTGTAATATCTGACGTGATAAAGCCTCATGCGAAGGATGCAATCTTTAGGCTGAAAAAAGCTGGCATAAAAAAAGCTGTCATGCTTACTGGTGATGCTGATAAAGTGGCAAGAAGTGTAGCTGCCGATCTTGGTATAGATGAGGTTCACAGCGAGCTTCTTCCAGGAGACAAGGTTGCTGAGGTTGAAAGGCTTCTTTCATCAAAGGCAGCAAAGGAAAAGGTGGCATTTGTCGGGGACGGCATAAATGACGCTCCTGTACTCAGCCGTGCAGATATAGGAATCGCCATGGGTGCTATGGGCTCAGACGCTGCGATCGAGGCGGCTGACGTCGTCCTGATGGATGACAATCCTTTGCAGATTGCAAAGGCAATCCGGATTTCGAGAAAATGCATTAGTATCGTGAAGCAAAATATAGTATTTGCACTAGTCATTAAGTTTGCATGTCTGGCACTTAGCGCCGTCGGAATTGCAAATATGTGGTTTGCAATATTTGCAGATGTAGGTGTCATGATCATCTCTGTATTAAATGCGATCCGTGCACTTAGAGTACATAATCTTTAGCAATATATGAAACAAAAGTATGCAGCGGCAGACTTTCTGCAATAAAATTATGCAGAAGCTGACTTTGTGCAATAAATGTATACAGCGGCAGATTTTCTGCACTAAAAATATGCAGAAGCTGACTTTGTGCAATAAATGTATACAGCGGCAGATTTTCTGCACTAAAAATATGCAGAAGCTGACTTTGTGCAATAAATGTATACAGCGGCAGATTTTCTGCACTAAAAATATGCAGAAGCTGACTATGTACAATCGGAATTTTTTCAATCAGGATTTTTAAGTCTGTGATAAAGCCCTTGCGGCGAGTGCCGCGGGGCTTATTTTTTTTACTTGATATGGGCTGCTTAATTTGGGACTGCCCTCTGCAAGATGATAATTTCTTTTGTACTATCTGAGGGACGATAATTTCTTTGGTGTCTTCTGCTGGCCAATGGTTTCTTTGGTGTCTTCTGCTGGCCAATGGTTTCTTTGGTGTCTTCTGCTGGCCAATGGTTTCTTTGGTGTCTTCTGCTGGCCAATGGTTTCTTTGGTGTCTTCTGCTGGCCAATGGTTTCTTTGGTGTCTTCTGCTGGCCAATGGTTTCTTTGGTGTCTTCTGAGGGACGATGGTTTCTTTGGTGTCTTCTGCAAGCTGATTAATTTTTTTGGTGTTATCTGTTGGCCAATGGTTTCTTTGGTGTCTTCTGAGGGACGATAATTTCTTTGACAAAATTTCATAATGCGGTTATACTGATTTGGCGAGTGGTCATGCTGACCTCGTGAAAGGAGAAAGTTATTATTATGAAGCGAATAGTCACTGTTCAGGATATCTCATGCATCGGAAAGTGTTCTCTTGGCGTAGCACTTCCTATTATCTCCGCTATGGGGATTGAGACTGCAGTGCTTCCGACTGCTGTACTCTCTGCACATACTGCATTTGACGGTTTTACATTTCGTGATTTGACAGATGATATTTCAAAAATTTCCGATCATTGGCTGTCTCAAAATTTCAGCTTTGATGGGATATATACTGGATATCTGGGCTCAATACGCCAAGTAGATTTGATGTGTGCTTTTTTTGATCGCTTCAGGACAGATAAAAATTTTATTCTTGTAGACCCTGCTATGGCTGACAGCGGGAAGCTTTACTCTGGTTTTACACCCGAGTTTGTGCCCCACATGGCAAAATTATGCTCTAAAGCGGACATTATAGTGCCGAACATGACTGAGGCCGCATTTTTGCTTGATGCTCCTTATGTAGAGTCTGGATATGATGAGGCTTATGTCAATGACCTTTTAAAGCATCTGACTAAGCTTGGTGCAAAAAAGGCTATTATAACTGGTGTGAGCCTGGTGCCTGATACACTGGGGGCAATGGCATATGATTCCGAGACGGACAAGTATTTTAGCTGCTTTAAGCCACGTGTCTCAAAGACATGTCACGGAACTGGAGATATATTTGCCAGCTGCCTTGCTGGCACGATTGTAAATGGAAAAAGCCTTGAAGATGCATTGCAAATAGCCTTGGATTATACTGTAGCATGCATCAGACGCTCAGCTGAAGATCCTGACAGTGTATGGTATGGTGTCTCATTTGAAGCGGAGATTCCTTATCTTTTGCAGCGCTGTGGGCTTGTCTGATGGCTGCGTCGGGGATGTTTTGGGGATGCGTCGGGGCTGTTTCAGAGATGCGTCGGGGCTGTTTCAGGGATGCGTCGGGGCCGTCCTAAGGATTGACAGCAAAAAATTTACCTGTTAAAATGAAAGTGCACCTGACAAAAAGGTCTTTTGTCCTGACTGAAAGGAGCTTTTCGCTTATGATGTGTCTAGCTGTACCTTTAGTTGGGGTGCAGCTATTTTTTATTGAAAGAAAATATTGAGATTCTTATTGATTCTTTTATTGGTATATTTTGATATCTCCACTGATATTTTTATCGATGGATGACAATTTTGCACAAGTTATTTTTCACTTGAAAACGATTTAGGGCTTGAAATTATAGGAAGGATATAAAAATGCAGACAAGAGTTGCTGTGATGGCTATTATCGTCGAAGATGGAGACTCCGCAGAGAAGTTGAATACGATTCTGCATGATTACGGAGAGTATATCATCGGAAGAATGGGCATACCTTACCGTGAAAGGGGCATAAATATCATATCTATTGCGATAGACGCTCCACAGGATGAGATCTCTTCCCTTGCAGGAAAGCTCGGAAACATTCGCGGTATAAGTGTAAAAACTGCATATTCAAATGTCAAGACTGAGAGCAAATAAAAATAAAAATAAAAAAAGTTGATACGAACTGGCTAAAGCTGGCAGCTTGGCAATGACGTTGACAGGGCAAGAAACTTACAAGGCTGGCTAAAGCTGGCAGCTTGGCAATGACGTTGACGCGGCAAGAAACTTACAGTTTAGACCTTAAAAGTCTTAATAAAATAGTCTTTTAGCCGCTGACCTAGACTGCAGTCTCAAGGAAAGCGGCATGGATATACATATCTGACGGAAAGAGCTTATTCTGACCGATAAGAAAGGAGAAATTATGGCTAATTACAATCCAAAATCATTAAAAGCAGAGGAATTTATCAATCATGAGGAAATCCTCGAAACACTCGAATTTGCAAAAGCAAACAAGAACAACATCGAGATGATTGACAATATTCTCGAAAAAGCAAGGCCAAAGCGCTCAGCTGATGGAAATTCTGTGCATTGCGCTGGCTTGACTCACAAGGAGGCTTCAGTTCTCCTAGCTTGCGATATCCCAGAGAAGATTGAGGAAATGTACAAGCTGGCAAAAGAAATCAAGCTGGCTTTTTATGGCAATCGCATAGTTATGTTTGCTCCCCTTTATCTCTCAAATTATTGCGTAAATGGCTGTGTCTACTGTCCATATCATGCAAAAAATAAGCATATTAAAAGGATTAAGCTCACTCAAGAAGAGATACGAAAAGAAGTCATCGCACTTCAGGACATGGGACACAAGCGCCTTGCCATTGAGGCTGGTGAGGATCCCGTAAACAACCCGATAGAGTACATTCTTGAGTGTATAGATACGATTTATTCTGTCCATCACAAGAATGGCGATATCCGCAGAGTAAATGTAAATATTGCAGCCACTACGGTGGAAAATTATCGTAAGCTAAAGGACGCCGGAATCGGAACTTACATTCTTTTCCAGGAAACATACAACAAAAAGAGCTATCTCGAACTTCATCCAAAAGGACCTAAGCATGATTATGATTATCACACTGAGGCTATGGATCGTGCGATGGATGGCGGTATCGATGATGTGGGACTTGGTGTATTATTTGGCCTTGAGGGATATGATTATGAATTTGCCGGACTTCTCATGCATGCCGAGCACTTAGAAGCCGTTCATGGTGTAGGGCCCCATACGATAAGTGTTCCGAGAGTTAAGCATGCAGACGACATAGATCCTGACGTATTTGACAATTCACTGTCAGATGAAATGTTTAAAAAAATTATCGCGTGCATAAGGATTGCTGTCCCATATACTGGTATGATAATTTCCACAAGAGAGGGCGAAGCAATAAGAGGCGATGTGCTTGATCTCGGAATTTCTCAGATAAGCGGTGCCTCAAGAACATCTGTCGGAGGTTATACTGAAGAAGAACGTCCACATGATTCAGAACAATTTGATGTCTCTGACACACGTACACTAGATGAGGTCGTTGAGTGGCTGATGGAGCTTGATCATATTCCTTCATTCTGTACAGCTTGCTATCGCGAAGGGCGAACAGGCGACAGATTTATGAGTCTGTGCAAAAATGGTCAGATTCTCAATTGCTGCCATCCAAATGCTCTCATGACGCTTGCAGAATATCTTGTCGATTATGCAACTCCAAAGACACAGGAGACGGGCTTTGCTCTCATCGAGCGTGAGCTTGCTAAGATTCCAAATGAAAAGGTACATCGCATAGCAGCAGAAAATATTGAGAGCATAAAATCTTCAAATAGAAGGGATTTCAGATTCTAACCTATTTGTATAAAATCAGGCTCCAATATCTTTAAATAAAATCGGTCTCTAACCTATTTGAACAAAATCAGGCTCCAACTTTTTTGAATAAAAAAGCTGATACTAAAAAATACCTGCCCAAGTCGCTTTGCCTCGCATCTGCGTGACAAAGAATCGATCTTGGCAGGTATTTTCTTTTTTAATATAATCCCGCTTTCACTGAAGCACTTTTACTACAATATCGAATCAGGCTTCTTCGTACGTCCTGTCCATCCCATCCATTTTGCCCAGTCCTTCATCTTGGCCTTCTCTTCAGGATCGTCACCGTGAATAGTTCTCAAAAAGTTTATATATCCACCTACTCCACCTACATCATCCATAACTGGAAGGCCATCAGAGCTTATGCATTTTGGACGGTATCTCGTCCTCACTGCTGAAATTTTGAGAGCAAGTTCTTCTTCTACCAGCTGATTGTTCATATCAAAGACATCGAAATTTTCAGGCTTTTTTCTTCGATCATAATAATTTACAATGTTAATGACATTTTTATTGCTGATTTCATCATTATCCTCGTCCATCATATAATAACAATCTGTCATAACGATATTCACTTTCCAGCCATCACCAGAATCATACTTATATATCAATTTGTCTGTCACTGGAGTCACTGGCAGATTTCCAAGTGTTCTCTTTTGAAGATGTTTTAAAAATTTAACTTTATCAATCAGATGCTCATCTTCCTTTATGTCCTGCGGAGCAAGAATCTCTATAAGAGGGATTCTCTCGAGGAGCTCGTCTAAGGCACCGTCAAGAAATGGCTGCATATCATAAACAGTCGCCTCTTCTATTGGCTTAAATTTATTATTATCTATCTCATTTTCCCGTCCTTCATGCTTCATTTCGAGGAATTCTGTAAAGGTAGGCATCACCTTTATCATTGGATTTACATTGATAGTATCCACTGCAAGAGCATTTGCAACGAAATAATTTTCACTGTGGCCGCCATATCTATACGGGCCAGTATACTTCTTTGAAATCCATCTCTTGAAGCTTTCTCCTTCTTCATAATCATCGTCCCAATATACATCTTCGAAGTATTCAAACGGATATCTGAAATATAAGCCGCACAGATCCAGCCATTCAGTATATAGAGCGTCATAAGCGTCAAATTCACCATGGGGCTCTTTTTCTTTTGTAATTTTATAAAAAATATGATCTGGAAGTACAAAACTATGAAGGTGGCTATTTTGCCAGCCAAAGCTGCGTATGATAGCATAGCTTAATGCATGAAGGGTAATGTCTGCAGGTACCAAAATCTCTCTTATAATACCTTCTTTCACATTGCCATACTTCCTGAGTATATCCATATCTTCCTCATCCACATATTCCAAGTCAAGAGAAAGCTTAAGCCTCAGTACTTCTGGTTCACTTTCCATATGTTCATAATAAAGCTCATGTGCCGTTAAATTACTTGCTGTTGTATTTTCCTTTTTCATAGTTTCCTCACTATATTTTTCACGGTAGGATTTAACGATTTTTTTGCGATTTCCTGCGGCTTTTGCAATTTCCTGCGGGTTTTGCAATTTCCTGCGGTTTTTACTAAATCTATATACATCCTGATATTTCCTGCAAATCATGTGTAATCTCAGCGACCTCTATCAAGTGTCCATCGGGATCTTTCAGCATCACTGTACGCCTCCCCCAGGAGTTTACACTGACATCACTGACAATCGTTATTTTTTCTGGATAAAGCTTAATCGAATCCAGGAATGCGTCGAAATCATTTTCCTCAAAGAAAAGCTCAGATGCATTTCCACTCACCGCCTTAAGGCAAGTCAGCTGCTCCCAGATTTTTTTCTCCTGAAGTACCAGTCCTTCTGTCAGAATGAGGTTTTCTCCAAAATCCCGCACAACATTTAGCCCAAACAAATCCTGATAAAATCGCTTTGATTTCTCTATGTCACTTACTGCCAGAAGCACATTTTTAAGTCTCATCTGTAGACTTCCCCTCCCTTCTTCTTTCAATGAAATTTTTCAATAAATTTTTTCAATGAATTTTGCACCTGTAAGAGCTGCGCACTATAACGCTGCCAGGATGCCGCTAGGCTGCATAAGCTCGGAGTGCGTAGTTCATAGAACACATATAAACATATTATATCTTATTATTCCGCTATTGAATATATTTTTCATAATTTGCCTATGTGTTTTTTCCATTTTTCAGAATAATAATTTGGGGTATTTGTTTTATCGAGCATAATTCTTTCGCAAAATCAAGTTAAAAGTTTTGATTGCGAAAATATTTATCGTAATATTTATTGACTAGCATATAGCTGACAAGATATAATTATCGTAGCATTTGGTGCTGGGCAGTATGTATACAAGGCGTACCTGCGTGTCATGTGACCAAATGTCGAGCGACCCTGTCTTGACCATATCTTGTCTTGTTCAGCTTGATATCGCACGGTTTATTTGGCGGCATAATTGCTTGTGACGTCATGTGACTATATGCCGAGCGGCCTCATGTTATTGCTTTATGTCATATGACTTAATTTGCCGCAAATTGACTTTGATGGTATGTGGCTTGCTTTCGCTGCAGAGTGACTTTGATGGTATGTG
>CAVJDC010000058.1:0-10597 GCA_963648085.1 Anaerovoracaceae bacterium | reverse complement strand
TGATAACTGCCATCTGCTCGCGTGTCACTTCGTCATTTGGACCGAATCTTCCGTCAGAGCCCTTTGCTCCGCCATTTCCGCCTATGCCAGCTCCCTGTTCTCTCTTGTACAGGGTGAATTTATATGTACCATTTCCAGAACTTACAGGCTGTACAGCATCATTGCCTATAGCAAGTGTAAGCGCTGCATCAGCTGGACTGACAGTTATAGTTGTGTCAACTACAGCACGGAAGTTTATTTCGATTTCGACAGCCGTGCTGACTACAGAAAAGCTTCCTATCACGTCCTCATATCCGTCAGCCTTTGCAGTATAGTAATAAGTTCCTGCCTTGAGGCTGTACTTGCCGTCACTAGCAGCGTCTATAATCTGAGTGCGAGCAGCGTCTGAGTAAACAGTTATACTGCCTTTGACATCCTTCATGTCAAATGTCACGTCATACTTTTCATCCGAGGACTCTGCCTTTTCCCAGATAAGAAGCGGCATACCGCCGTTTATACTGGTCTCGTCATCCTTAAACTTATCTGTATCACCTGTATTCAGCGAAGCAGCCTTGAGACCTGTAACTGAAGGGTCTGTGTCACTTGCGTAACAGTTGTTTAAAGTTTCAGTAAGATAATCAGCCTTTATATTAAGCTGACCCATCGTGCCGTACCTCGTAGCCGCCGATTTCAAAGCTCCTGAATTGTAACAGTTGGACATGTTAAGCGTACCATTAACACGTCCTACAATGCCGCTCACACCCGCTATGAAACCTGTCGGATTTGCATGCATTACATGATTTATAGTAAGCTCTACGCTTCCCGTGTTATACGAGTCCTTTATGACAGTATCTGCCGCCAGCGTGACATTTGCGCGGTTATCTCCAGCTATCAAACCCGCCATATCGAGAGCCATGCCTTTTATAGCTCCCGTAACACATCCGAAAAGACCGAAACACTTCGCATTCGCCGATTTCGAATCATTATTATCCGGGTCTGTAAATTTATAATCTATGTCAAGCCCGCTTACAGTCTTGCCGTTGCCGTCAAACGTACCAGAAAACGGATGTGCGGTGTCCTTGCCTATCGGGTCTGTCCAAGAATTAGTAAGCTTTATATCATTTTCAAGCCTTACAGTGACGCCTGTATACGGGTCACCATTATTTACAGCATTTGCCAGCTTTATAAGATCATCTTCTGTACGTACAGATGTAACAGTTTCATCCGCAGATTCGAGATTCAACACATAGCATGTATTCTTGAACTCAAATCCGAAATTTCGATCGTCACCGGTTCTTCCACTGTAGTATAGACAATATATACGTTCGGGCAACTTTGTTTTTGAAATGCTGTACGTTCCGTCATCATTTGCAGTGCCATATTCCAGATCTTTCCATGACATGCTGCTGAAATTACCCTTATCACTTACTTTATATGACCATCTTACAACTCTAGCGGTGCCGCTCGGTGTGAACTTTGCTTCTATTGAAGGATATATCTGGTCCATTCCGTAACCATTATTGCTTGGCGCTATTGACTGCATCTCTGATGTAAGAGACGCAGCTATATTTCCTTTATCGTTATCTTCTATTTTCAGAGTCGTAGCATTTATAGAATATCTTTCAGTTTTATAATTTTTTTCAGGCATAACGAGGGTGTAGACCTCATTATCTTGTTTCACAAAAGCATCAAAATTTCTGTTGCTCTGCTGTCCGCCATATGCCATTACATTTGTGTACTGTACGCCATTATCAGCCTTTATGCTGAATGTCATAGTATCTCCAACAGCTACTACAGAAGATGCAGTTTGTCCACCTTTGTAGCTTTTGTTTACATTCTCACCGTTTACTGTAAGTACATTCCATGTCAGTCCGTCATCAGGCAGACCAAATATGACATCAAATACATTACTAGCACTGATATCCACTGATAACGAATCACCTACAGAAGCTTTTATATCGTTCTGTGAGCCTGATTTACCTATAAAAGATTGGTCAGAGGCGAATGCAAGCTTCGCACTGCCTGATACTCCGTCAAGCACCTTAAACGTCACCTTCACCATAGATGCACCACTGCTTGACGCAGTTTGTGAAGCACCGTAGGATTCAATCCTGACACTTCCGCTGCTGTCCTTACCATAAGCAGTTAGTCCTGTTCCATCCGGAGCAGTCGCTTTTACAAAGGCAAGCTTTGTGCTGTCATATGTTATCTCAGAATGAAGAGCCGCAACCTGTGCATTTTCTGCATCCGCAGAAACATTTAATGTTACATCAAACGTTTCACCCGCAGCCACTTTTTCACCGCCATATGCAAACGATACTTTATAATTTACATCATCCGCATACGACATAAGCATCCCTGCCCCCGGCATCACAGTGAATATCATTGCGACAGTCAGGAACAAGGATAGTATCTTTTGTGATATTTTCATACAGATTTCTCCTCTTGCAATATCATGCATATCAAAAGACGGTATAACCTGTCTTATATAACAATCTTATATGACAAGCTATACTTATTTAAATCATTCTTATCTTAGGCAAATAATATTTAAGCCGTATAAAATATCTAAATCTTATATTTAAGTACAATAAACAATAAAAGCCATCGAAATCAAAGTATATTCAACTTTGATTTCGATGGCTTTCTGTGTTTATTATATATTCATACTTTTTCTTTTTATGTCATCTCTATTTTAATTCGTAGCTTTCTGAATGTCGTCATAATACCACGCACTTGTGTCATTGTCCGACCATTTTTTATATTCACTTCCAGATACCGACGACAGGATGCGATTTATATATGCTGCAGATTCTGCTCTGGTAATATATATATCTGGCCTAAAGGTTCCATCCTCATATCCTGTCAGCCATCCTTTTTGAGACGCATAATTTATATAATCAGCCGCCCAGTGGCCTGAAACATCGAAGAATTGATTAGACTCCCCTTCAGGCATTTTTTCGTGGCTAAGAGCAAATCTGACACCGATTACGACAAACTCGGCACGAGTTACGGGATCATATGGTTTGAATTTTCCTCCCTTATATCCCTCAACCATGCCTGCATTACTCAAAAGAAGAATATCCTTATAGGACCAATTTTTCTTTGAAATATCTTTATAGATATTCTCCTCAGTCGCAAAAGCATCTTTTGATTCGTCAGTCATAAGTCTCACCCACATCGCAGCAGCCTCTTCACGGCTAAGCAGCTTGTCAGGCTTTATAGTATCATCAGGATATCCATTCATATAAGCTATATCCTTATCTGCTTCAAGTTCGGCAACCGCAAATTTCACGCTGTCTTTGCTGCTATCAGAGTCCTTCTCTTTGTCGGTATTTTTCCCTCCATCCACATCAGACACGCTTGTCTCGTCGCCAGCAAGCCTTTGAGAAAATGCAGAACCGGATTTTGGACTGTTTAGCATGACAGAAACCAGCCCACTTCCAAGCACGGCCAGTGCAAGGATGATCACAAATATATAAAATTTCTTTTTCTTTTTCTTTTTCATAAAAGATTATCATCCTCCTTCCAAAAATCCGACAAGTGAAGTCTCCTATCTGATAATACCTTTTTGCAAGCTAAACTTCAATAGTTTTTACAGGCTAAACTTCAATAGTTCCTTCAAAGATTTTCACTGCATCTCCCGAAATTTCCACCTTTGAGCCTGTATATTTTACTTTAAGTTCTCCGCCGATAACTTTTACGATAATCTCTTTGTCCTTTTCACAGAAACCATTTTCAACTGCTGCAGCTACGGCTGCACAAGCACCCGTACCGCATGCCCATGTCTCGCCATTTCCTCTTTCCCATACACGCATTCTAAGAGTAGCTGCATTTTCCACCTTCACGAATTCTGTATTTGTTCTTTCAGGGAAGAGCTTATCATGTTCAAATGCAGGACCTATTTTTTCGATATCGATGATATCAGTATTGTCTACAAATACTACGCAGTGAGGATTTCCTACATTTACGCATGTAATTTCATACTTTCCTCCAGCTATATCAACACTTCTATTCACAATCTTATCACCGTCAAGAGCCACAGGAATAGCCGCAGGTTCGAGAGAAACCTTGCCCATGTCAACTCTCGCTGCAATGACATTGCCATATTGCTTTATAAGAGTGACTTCATGTATTCCCGCTTCAGTCTCGACTCTAACTACATCTGAAGATGCCATACCATTGTCATGCAGGTACTTTCCCACACATCTGAGAGCATTTCCAGAAACGCCGCCATTTGTGCCATCACCATTGATAAGAACCATTCTCGCATCAGCTTTCTCAGAAGGATAAAGAAGAACGATGCCCGTACCGCCAATTCCGAGATTTCTGTCAGAGAGCATCACTGCAAGCCCTTCTGGATTGTCGATTTGCTGGTCGAAGCAGTTAAAATATATATAATCATTCTTCGTTCCACTCATCTTGACAAACTTAAGGGTCTGATGCTCCTGCCTCATTTCGTTTATATTTACAAGCTCCGTACATTCTTTAGTGAACTTTGAGCGCAGACTTGCTATGAGTGCATTTGCAGTATCCATAGATGTCAGGCAAGGAATAGCTCTTTCTACAGCCTTTCTTCTAATCTTTACAGAGTCTCTCGTAGGAATTCTTCCTCTAGATGAGGTCGATACGATATAGTCTATATCACCGCTTTCCAGCAATGTAATACAGTTATTTTCTGATTCGTGAATCTTGTCCACATGGTTTACTGTCAATCCAGAATTTTCCAATGCCTTGGCAGTTCCTTCTGTCGCATAGAGTGTAAAACCAAGATTTGCAAATCCTTTAGCAACATCCACAGCTTCAGCCTTGTCACGTTCTCTTACCGTGAGAAGAACGCCACCGCTCTTCTTCATTTCATAACCGGCAGCTACAAGTCCTTTATAGAGAGCTTCTTCCAAAGTTCCTGCAAGCCCTAGAACTTCTCCTGTAGACTTCATCTCAGGTCCGAGATGTGTATCTACATTGATCAGCTTTTCAAATGAGAATACAGGTACTTTTACAGCATAATAGGCTGAATTCTTATAAAGACCCGTTCCATATCCCATATCTGCGAGCTTTTCGCCAAGCATTGCACGCGTGGCGAGATCTACCATAGGAACTCCAGTGACCTTGCTGATATAAGGGACGGTCCTCGAGGATCTTGGATTTACCTCGATTACATATAAATCATTTTCATAGATGAGATACTGAATATTTACAAGGCCGAGAGTATCCATCTCGAGAGCCATCTTTCTTGACTGATCAATGATTTTTTCGATGATTTCATCCGTAATATTCCATGCTGGGTATACAGCAATAGAGTCACCTGAGTGTATTCCGGCTCTTTCTATATGCTCCATGATACCAGGAATAAGAATCTCCTCACCGTCGCAGATTGCATCTACTTCAAGCTCTATACCCATAAGATACTTGTCGATAAGTATAGGATTTTCTATTTCCTGACGAAGGATGATTTCCATATATTCATTTATATCATTGTCGTCAAAAGCGATGATCATGTTTTGACCGCCGAGTACGTAAGACGGGCGCATGAGAACAGGATATCCTATTTCATTTGCCGCCTCAAGAGCCTCTTTGGCAGTCATTACCGTAACTCCTGCAGCACGCTTTATGTGAAGTCTTTCGAGAAGATCGTCGAAACGTTCTCTGTCTTCTGCCATATCGATGCTGTCGCGCTGGGTTCCCAGAATCTTTATGTTATTTTCACTCAGATATTTTGTGAGCTTGATTGCTGTCTGTCCGCCAAATGCGACTACTACCGCGTCAGGTTTTTCTGTAGCAAGGATGTTCATTACATCTTCATCTGTGAGTGGTTCAAAATAAAGTCTGTCTGCAGTATCAAAGTCTGTAGATACGGTTTCAGGATTATTATTTACGATAACAACTTCATATCCAGCCTTCTTTAAAGACCATACACATTGCACTGAAGAGTAGTCAAACTCTATGCCCTGCCCTATTCTTATAGGACCTGAGCCAAATACTACGACTGTTCCCTTGTCTTTTCTGTCTTTGTGAGCATTTTCGATGAATATTTTTGCTTCATTTTCATCATCATAAGTCGAATAGAAGTAAGGCGTGAGTGCATTATATTCTGCTGCGCACGTGTCTACCATCTTATAGACTGCATTTCTCTTATTCTTAATCTTCTGACCTGAAACTTCCTCGATAACCTTATCTAAGAATGCCATTCTCTTAGCTTCAAGATAGAGCTCGTCTGTAAGTTCTTCTGATGCAAGACGATTTTCAAGTCTGATAATATTTTCTAGCTTGCACAAGAACCATTCGTCAATCATAGTAATCTCATGAATCTTGCCGACACTTGCTATTCCACGCTTTAAGGCCTGATAGATTACAAAAAGCCGCTCGTCATCGCACTCATATAATTTATTTGCGATTTCTTCATCAGACATAAGTGCAAGACGTTCGTCATCGAGGGTGTTGTGATTGATTTCGGCACCTCTCACAGCCTTCATGAGCGCTTCCTCAAACGTCTGACCTATTGACATTACCTCGCCTGTAGCCTTCATCTGTGTTCCTAAGGCTCTCTTTGCGTATACGAACTTATCAAATGGCCACTTCGGGAATTTGACTACAATATAGTCGATTGCAGGCTCGAAGCATGCATATGTAGTTCCTGTAACAGCATTCTTGATCTCATCAAGTGTAAATCCGATAGCAATCTTTGATGCAACCTTCGCAATAGGATAACCTGTAGCCTTTGATGCCAGCGCTGAAGATCTTGAAACTCTTGGATTTACTTCGATTACGGCATATTCCATACTTTCAGGATGGAGTGCAAATTGGCAATTGCATCCGCCCTCTACTCTAAGCTCTGAAACTATATCCACTGCTGCCTTTGCAAGCATGTTATATTCTACAGATGAGAGTGTAACAGCAGGTGCTATTACGATACTATCGCCTGTGTGAACGCCTACAGGATCCACATTTTCCATAGAACATACCGTAATGACATTTCCTTTACTGTCACGTATTACCTCAAATTCTATTTCCTTCCAGCCAGAAATGCACTTTTCTACAAGAACCTGCGTAATAGGTGAAAGTCTGAGTCCATGCTCTGTGATTTCTCTTAATTCTGGCTCATCATTTACGATGCCGCCGCCTGTGCCTCCAAGCGTAAATGCCGGACGGATGATGACAGGATATCCAATTTCTTCTGCAAATGCTGCCGCATCATCTATAGTATTTACAACTTTTGAAGGGATGCATGGCTGACCGATTTTTTCCATAGTATCCTTAAAAATCTGGCGGTCTTCTGCTTTATCTATTGTGACTGGGTCTGCTCCAAGGAGCATTACGTTATTTTCCTTTAAAAATCCTTCCTTATCGAGCTGCATCGAGAGTGTCAGACCTGTCTGGCCACCGAGTGTAGAGAGAAGTCCGTCAGGCTTTTCCTTGAGTATTATCCTCTTTACTACTTCAAGTGTGAGTGGCTCTATATATATACTGTCTGCCATGTGATTGTCGGTCATGATCGTGGCAGGATTTGAATTTACGAGAACTACTTCGAGTCCTTCTTCCTTAAGAGCACGGCATGCCTGAGTGCCGGCGTAGTCGAATTCGGCTGCCTGACCTATTACTATAGGACCTGAACCGATAACCATTACTTTCTTTAACTTGCTATTTAATGGCATTTTCATCCACCTCCTAAATCATCGCAATAAATTCGTCATACAGAAAACCAGCAGGGCGTGGGCCTCCACATGTCTCCGGATGAAATTGAACTGTAAATACAGGAATTCCATTGTACTTTATGCCCTCACAAGAGCCGTCATTTACATTTACAAAATTCACTTCTGCATTTTTCGGAAGTGTATCTGCCACTACGCTATATCCATGATTTTGACTTGTAATATATACAAATCCATCTTCAATCCTTTTTGATGGCTGACTTGCACCTCTGTGCCCATAAACCATCTTTTCGGTACGTGCACCCGAAGCGATTGCAATGAGCTGATGCCCCAGACATATTCCCATCATAGGGATTTTAGATGCAAGCAGTTTTCTAATTTCCTTGATGACATCAACATTTTCTGCAGGATCTCCTGGACCATCTGAGATAACGATTCCGTCTGGCTTCATGGCAATGATATCTTCCGCAGAAGTATTGTAAGGAACAGCCAAGACATCACAGCCCCTCGCCTGAAGAGCCTTTACAATACTCATCCTCCCACCAAGATCAAGCATCACAATCTTCTTTACTTTAGCTTCCGCACCAGCAGCATCTTCTGCACCAGCAGCACCTTCCGCACCGGCAGCAGCTTCCGCACCAGCAGCACCTTCCACGCTTCCGGCAAAACTCTTATATTCTGTGACTTCCCCGCGTGATGTGCTAACGACAGCATCCGTAATTCTATAATTTTTCATATTCCAAAGAATTTCCGATGTATCCTCAGGAAGCTCTGAAAGGATAGCTGCGTTCATAACACCATTTTCTCTGATAATTCTCGTAAGCTCTCTGGTATCTATCCCACTGATTCCCGGAATATTCTGTTCTTTCAAAAAAGTGTCAAGATCTCCCTGCGCCCTAAAGTTGGAAGGTACTTGACACCAATCTCTTACTATATATCCCTTTATATATGATCTGTCACTCTCAAAATCTTCAGGAATCACGCCATAATTTCCTGCAGAAGGAAATGTCTGAACTACGATCTGTCCAAAAAAACTTGGGTCTGTAATATTTTCCAGATAGCCAACCATAGAAGTAGTGAATACGACTTCACCTATTGACTCCTTTTCCGCTCCGAAAGCTATACCCTCGAAGCATTTTCCATTTTCGAGAAGCAGATATCTCTTCTTGCTCATGTATTTTGCCTCCATTTCTAAATAATATATGAATAACTAACTGTGTACTTTACTTCTTCATACACAACATTTCTGAATTGATCGTTGGATAATTTTATTGACATCACCAGAGCTGCCACAACTTACACCAGTGAGCTGCCACGACTTACGCCTGTTAGCTGCCATGACTTACGCCAGAGCTGCCCGATTTATACCAGTGAACTGCCACAATCAGCTTTCTGGCTAATTTTTTTATTTTAACTGGTTAAATCATTTATTATAATATGTCTTAAGAATGCTTTGAGCGACTTTCTTCTTTGATATTCTCATATCCATAGACTGCTTTTCTATAAACCTGTGCGCCTGCCCCTCCGTCATTTTAAGATGCGACATAAGCAATCCCTTTGCACGATTTATAAGCTTTGCTTCCTCAATCTGCTGCTTAAGCACATCAATTTGATTATTTAAATCCAAAATATATGCATTGAATCCCACAATCTGATCATTTAACTCTAAGATCAGCTTTTCAGCTTCAGACAGCCTCTCCGCTAATTTTCTATTTTTTTCCGCTATCTCTTCTTTTTCCTTACGCAGATGTTTATTTTCATCTTCCGATACAGCCAGCCTTTTTTTTAACTCATTTATCATAATGAGAACATCACTGCCATCCGTGCCGCAGCCCTTCGCACCACTACTGTCTGTGCCGCAGCTCTTTACACCACTACTGTCTGTGCCGCAGCCCTTCGCACCACTACTGTCTGTGCCGCAGCTCGCTGCACTATTACAATCTGTATCAATATTCAATAGGTCACGTGTGCTTTTATCTGAATTTTTCATATTTTCATATTTTTATCTTTGATATTATATACTATTTTTGCATTTTTATGCAAGTAAAATGTATTTTTATTCACGTATAACTTAATTGCGTCTATCAAACGCCTCTACGAACAGCAGACCCCATTCCAAACATTCAATAATGATGTCCGCATGCGAACTTGTCAGTATACTTCTACGCTTTTAAGATTTATTATCTGCGGCAACCCCACAAATTTTCATCCTATTATACATGATAAATGTGACTTGTCATAGATATAATTATGAAAATTTACAAAAATATCGTCTCGAAAACTTCGAGACGATATATCTATTTTATCTGCAAGCTTGACACTCCCCACGCCTAAAAGCGGGGGATTCTTGCTGCCTGCCAAGTGTATTGGCTGCTCGGTCCATTTTGTTTGATTTCAAATCAGCTTTTACTTTGCTTTAAGAGCTCATAAAGAGTTTGCTTCACACCAAATTCGTCAAGCATAGCTTCAGCCTCGTGAAGTGATTTTTCACGTTTGCTTACAGGAATATTTTTCTTTTCAGCCCTTATCAGGACATTCTTTGGAGTATGCGAAAAATCAACAAATTCCATCACTTGTGTCTTATATCCCATATATTCAAGTAGGGACGCCCTCACAGTGTCAGTAAGAATCGCAGAAAATCGCTCCTTAAGCAGCCCATATTTCGTAAGTCCCGACAGTCTCTCACTCTTGATCTGCTGATTTATCTCATGCTGGCAGCATGGAACCGAAAGAATGATCCTGCTTCCCCAGTTTACCGCATGATAAAGTGCATAATCCGTAGCTGTATCGCATGCATGAAGCGTAACTACCATATCCACAGGCTCATCACTCTCATAGACACTGATGTCACCCACCTCAAATTTAAGATTTTCATAACCATATTTTTCTGCCGCTTCATTACACTTCCTTATAACATCAGCTTTCAGATCGAGCCCTGTCATATGAGCCTGCATGCCTTTTATATA
>CAVJDC010000057.1:5828-10749 GCA_963648085.1 Anaerovoracaceae bacterium | reverse complement strand
CTGCAGATGTAAGGAGTATCTGTCGCTATGTTAGTTGATGATATCTGTCGCTATGCTAGCTGATGATATCTGGCATATGTTATCGGTTGATATCTAGCGCTATGTTATCGGTTGATATCTAGCGCTATGTTATTGGTTGATATCTAGAGCTATGTTATTGGTTGATATCTTGCGCTATGTTATCTAACGTTATGTTATAAGTATTGATGTTCAACATGTAAAAATGGGCGTCGCTCTAACGAATAAAGATCGTTGGCACGACGGCCCATTAGACTTGATTTAGTAATATAACAAAGCTGTTTCTTTGAGAAGATCCACTGCGTAGTTGTCTCCATTTATAGTGAAAAAACAATAGAATGTTTTTTCATCCTTAGATTCTGATGCCGCATCATTATTGGTCTGTATTTTGGATGCGTCATCATCCGCCTGAGTTATGGATGCGTCATCATTTGTCCGTGCTGCAGACGCGTCATCATCTGTCTGTGCTGCAGACGCGTCACCATCTGTCTGTGCTGCAGATGCGTCACCATCTGTCTGTGCTGCAGATGCGTCTCCATTTTTTGATTTTTCAAGTATGTAAGTCTCTAGCCAGTCGCTTATTTCAAGCGGAACATCAGCTATAAGAGACATGCGTGCGGCATCGCCAGAGCCGAGCTTGACAGCCTTAGTCGAGCGTACTGTGTATCCATTTGAATCAGTTTGTTCAAGATTTTCCTGGTAGGGAGTGCATTCGTATGTGACAGTACCATCATAAACAAGCTTCCCAGAAAAATTCTTAAAAAAATCTTTTGCATTTACCATGCCATTTTCATCAGTTTTAGATGAGGCATCGTCTTTTATAGAACCATCATTGTTTAGGTCCTTAATGTTTACAAGAAGGAAGTCGACATTTAAACTTGTGCATCCCTCCGCAGGAGTAATTTTTTCGGCCTCAGCACCATCTTCCGTAGTATGTACTGTAGTATAATACAAATCTGCTTCGTCAAGTCCCTGACGCGTGATGACTTCTGAATAAGCGTCATAAATTTCATAGTCGTTGTCGATAATCTCGAGACTTTCCGAGTCAATTAGAAGATATTTGTCGCCCTTTTCATCGGTAATATACGTGCGAGTGTCTTCATTTTCTGCTGAGGTCAAGTCATCTTCCTGTGAGCCACATCCAACAAAGGAAAACATCAATATGATGATTAGTAGCAAGGCTTGCAGGGTTCTCAAGGCTGGCAGAGTCCGCAGGCTTGAAAGACTTCTCAAGACTGGCGGAGTCCGTAAGCTTGAAAGACTTCTCAAGACTGGCGGAGTCCGTAAGCTTAGTGAAGTCCGAGGCGAGTGAGGTTTGTTTTGCTTAATAGTGGCTATTTTTTTATAGAAATAAAAATTCATAAATATGCCCTTTCCATTAATGTATGCAATACAAAAATAATATATGTAATATAAAATTCTTAAGTGCAGCAGAGCAATTGGCAGGCTCGCATGATCGGTGCGCTGCGCAGGTTGTTCAGTGTGTCACAGTACGTTACGCAGGCTAATCAGTGTGCTGCTCAGCTTGGTCGCTGCGCAGTTTAATCGGGTCGCTGTGGCATGCAGGCTAATCAGTGTGCTGCTCAGCCTGGTCGCTGCGCAGGCTAATCAGTGTGCTGCTCAGCTTGGTCGCTGCGCAGTTTAATCGGGTTGCTGCGGCATGCAGGCTAATCAGTGTGCTGCTCAGCTTGGTCGCTGCGCAGTTTAAATCTGTGCAGCGTGTAGTTTGCAGCGGCATATTCAATTATACAATTTTGTACAAGTAGATTGCAATGGAGCTTTTTGTGAATTTTTTTTTTAGTTAATTGAAAAAACACTTGACAGTGTACTATGAACAATAGTACACTTAGTACAAGAAATACAGTTGATGTCGATGGATGCATCCAAAATGTTTGGCACAGCTTATTATTTCAGAAAATACAGGAGGAGGTTTATGTTTGAGATTGATGTAAAAAGCAGAAAATCAATTTACGAGCAGGTTGTTGATAATTTTAGGGAGATGATTATCAGTGGGCTGCTTGAGCCAGAAGAAAAGCTCCCTTCGGTACGAAGTCTTTCACGGTCGCTGACAGTAAATCCAAATACGATACAGAAAGCATATAGAGAGCTTGAGCATCAGGGATATATTTATACTGTCACAGGCAGGGGAAGCTTTGTAAAGGAGCGAAAAGAAGAAACATTTGACAAATCTCAGATTATGCGTGCTGAAGATGATTTGAGGACTGCAGTGAGAGATCTTGTTTTTATGGGAATTTCAGATGACAAGATAAGGTCAAAAGTAGATGAGTTTTTATCTGTAGGAGGTGAAAAGTCTTGATTAGGGTAAAAAATCTTCACAAATACTTTGATGAATACCATGCACTTTCGGGCGTGGATCTGTGTGTAGAGACGGGCTCTATCTATGGATTGGTAGGGACGAATGGTTCGGGAAAATCTACACTTATAAGAATTCTTACAGGGGTGCTTAGAGCTGATGAAGGTGAGATAGAATTTGACGGTGAAAGCTCATACGAAAATCCAGAGGTGAAGAGCAGGATAAGCCTTGTATCTGATGATCTAAGTTATCTTTCGTCTTATACTCTCAAGGAAATAGTAAATTATTACAAATCAGTTTATCCAAAGTGGGATGATGAAAGATATGATTTGTTGATAAATGATTTGAATTTGCACAGTAAAAAGAAGATGAGCAGCTTTTCTAAGGGTATGCAGAAGCAAGCAGCATTCGCACTGGCTATGAGTACTCATCCAGACTATCTTATACTTGATGAGCCAATTGATGGGCTAGATCCTATAGTGCGCAGGATCATCTGGAAGCATATAATTGAGGATGTATCTGAAGGGATGAGCGTGCTGGTGTCGTCACATAATCTAAGAGAGATGGAAGGAATCTGCGATAGTGTGGGCATTCTTGACAGGGGCGAGATGAAGATAGAAAGCAACCTAGATGATATGCGCAGCAACATATGCAAGCTGCAGGCGGCTTTTTCTGACGAGGACACAAAGCGCTGGCATGATGCACTTGAGCAAGGAGACACAGGCCTTGAAATCTTACATACAGAAAAGCATGGAAAGGTTGAAATCATTATATTTAGAAATTCCGAGAAAGCAGTGAAAGAGAAAATCAAACAGTACAATCCTGTTCTTTATGATATTCTTCCGCTGTCGCTAGAGGAAATCTTTATTTATGAGCTTGGAGGTGACAGATATGAAATCAGCAGCATCCTGCTTTAAAATCCCGATGTCAGTGGTGAGGGAGGACTTGAGGCGTTATAAGGCCATTCCTATACTTGCACTTCTGGGGTATATAATATTTGCAATCGTTCCGTTGGTTCTAAGCTTTAAATTGTATGATGACAGTGCAGAATTTTACACTTTGTATTCGTTGGTAAGCGATCTGATGTCAAATCACAGCTTTACAACAATTATAAATACATTATGGTTTCCTGTCGTGACAGGAGTTCTTGTATTCAGCTATATGCAGAAAAAGGGAAGCAGTGTATCTGTCCATGCTCAGCCTTTTACTAGAGGTCAGCTTTTTAGAGGACATGCGCTTTCAAGTATTATCATGATATTCATACCTGTGATATTGTGCGGAATTATATTGCTGGCCATTTCGAAGCCTATTTTTGTGACAGAAAACGGGACTGCGTTTGCGACATCAGAAATGGCTGCGTCGTTAAAACTGTCACAGGCTGATATAGACAGTGCGCAGAATATATTCTCTGCCTCAGCTATTTTAAAATGGACTACAGGAAATTTGATTCAGGTATTTTACGTATTTGCTATTACTGCATTTGCTGGGATGATCACAGGCACTGCAGTTCATCATTTCATTGCGGCATGCGGCTTCAATATCATTGCTCCGCTGATGATGCAGCTTATAAATATGTATGAACGCAAATATTACTTTGGTATGGTGAATATCACGAATAGCAGCAAGGCGGATCTATGTGCACCGACGATGTATCTGATAAATATCGGAAGCATGAGCTTAAAAGCTGCTTTGGTTTATATAGCGATAGCCATTATTATCCTAGCTGCCAGCTTATATCTGTACAGAATAAGAAGTCTTGAACGTGCGACAGAAGGTGTAGTATTTAGGCCGGTGGGAATTGCCATAACTCTTTTGTTTGCCTTCCTTGGAATGTCTTTTACAAATCTAATTCTTTCAGGACTTTTCGACGATGGTTCTATTGCAATGGAGATAATCAGTTATGTCGCTGGTGCTCTTATCGGAATAGTTATTGCAAGGATGATAGTTGCAAAATCGCTAAGGATAATAGACAAGGATTTTATCAAGTCGGTCGTGATATATGCTGTATTGGCAGGTATATTCTTTGCTATACTTGGATTTGACTTGTTTGGGGTTGAGAAAAAGGTTCCAGAATTAGATCAATTTGATGATGCTTACGTGCAAGGTGATTTTTTAACTGGATATAATACAGTCCTTAATAAATGTGAATTTTCTGACGATGAATCAAAATCAGCTGTTGTAGCATTTCAGAAGGAGATTATTTCCAATAAAGACGAGCTGAATTCAGCTGATGCAGAAAATTCTGAAGGTTTTTATATTAGCATCAGTTATTATAAGAATAAGGGAAAGGACGCTGAGGAAAATAAAGTAATCCTTGGCCGCCAATATTATATTCCTGCTTCATATCTGCTTGAAAGTGATGCATACAAGAAGCTTATGGAAACTGATTCTTACAAGAAGACAAATGAAAAATACTATGAAGAGCTTTCTAAGAATAGAAAATCAGCGACAATATATCCAAGCGGTATCCCTGGTGCTGACGACGAGCAAGTGACGCTTACTGCAGAGCAGACTGCAGAATTCCTTGAGATTTATTGTAAGGAGATGAAGTCGTATAGCTCAGAGGAAATGTTGAATCGCGTGCTAGAG
>CAVJDC010000057.1:5184-5818 GCA_963648085.1 Anaerovoracaceae bacterium | reverse complement strand
GTATAGAATTTTATGGCTCTGCTGATTTTATAAATTCACAAGAACCTCTCATTAATGGGGACGAGTATTGCTTAACTCAGAGCGTCGTAAGTACGGATGTTGAAAGTGTGAAGTGGCTGCGCGAAAAGGGTATTTTAGACGAGATTGAAAACAAAGGTATTGCATCATGTGAGTATGCAGTAATTTCACCTCTTAGTGCGGCTGAAGAAAATCAGCAGCAGCCATCATATGTGAGCGAAGGTACTTCGGCAGAAAAAAATGACGAAAATATTTTCATAGTGGACAAGGAAAATATGAAAAAAGCTTATCTCATGATGAGACCATACCTTCCGCAGCTGAAAACTGTAGAAGAAATGAAGGATTCAGATGATTATTATTTCATATCATTTAAAGAAAGCTCCAGTGAAAATGATGAAGGTGACTATTGCTACTGCAGTACAGCATTTATATCTAAGGAGGATGTTGAGTCACTTTGTAGTCAGGGTTGATGCTAAGTGCCTTGATAGCAAGTGTGTTGATAGAAAGTGTGCTGATGCTAAGCAAGCAAAAGACAGCTTATTCTTGCTGCAAGACAGCCCAATTCTATTCGATTTTACCAAAAATTGTGACCTGCAGTATTTACGATGAATTGAAA
>CAVJDC010000057.1:0-5086 GCA_963648085.1 Anaerovoracaceae bacterium | reverse complement strand
TCGGACATTAATAGCGGGCTGCCTCGTGCAGCCTGCTGCAAAGCAGAGGAGAGAATTGATATGCCTGAAAAAACGGACAAGATAGTTAAAAATATACTCGAAAGCTACAGTAGATATGGAACGACTACCCAGATAGACAAGCCTTCTCAGCCGAGTAGAGAGATTGTAGTGGATATTCTTGAGGATATTAGAAAGCTCGTATTTCCAGGATACTTCGAGCAGAAAGATCTTCGTTCAGAATATATAGAATATTATGTCGGAGAGCTTATAGAAGATATACGTTACAATCTTACGCGACAGATTACTCGTGCTTATCTAAGCAGTGACGAAATGGATATTCCTGAGCATACAGTTTCGTGTGCAGATGGAATTTGCCATATTGACTTATCTTCTGATAAAGAAAAGCAGACGGACGTGTACTTGGATACAGCTAAGCACACTGACAGAAGGCTCAAGGAGTTGGAGATTAAAGACAAGGTTGAGGAAAAATGCGATGAATTCCTCTTGCGTATAAGCAAGATACGTGATTATCTTGCTACTGATGTGGAGGCTGCATTTGATGGAGACCCCGCAGCATATAGTACAGACGAGATAATTTATTCTTATCCAGGACTTTATGCTATCACTGTATATAGAATTGCTCACGAGCTTTTTACAATGGGTATTCCGCTTATACCGAGAATGATGACAGAGCATGCACATGGAAAAACAGGAATAGATATCCATCCAGGTGCGACTATAGGAAGATATTTCTTCATCGACCACGGTACGGGCATAGTAGTTGGAGAAACTACTACGATAGGAGATTATGTAAAAGTATATCAGGGGGTTACACTCGGAGCACTTTCTACGAGCGGTGGTCAGTCTATAAGAGGAAAGAAGCGTCATCCTGACATACAGGACAATGTCACTATATATTCGGGTGCTTCCATTCTTGGCGGTGAGACAGTCATAGGCGAAGGCAGTACTATCGGAGGCAATGCTTTCATAACCTCATCAGTTCCAGCAAATACTACAGTTCTCATGAAAAATCCAGAGTTGATTTACAAGGAACACTAGAATTATAATTGACGCTAGAATTACAAGGGATTCTGGAATTACAATTGACGCTAGAACTACAAGGGATTCTAGAATTATAATTGACGCTAGAACTACAAGGGATTTTGAAATTTTAATTGATGCTAGAACTACAAGGGATTCTGGAATTATAATTGACGCTAGAACTACAAGGGATTTTGGAATTTTAATTAATGGTAGAGCAGCAAGCGGTTCTAGAATCGATTCAGCTAAGATAGACTATAGTGAAACACTGTCAAGGCGTTCAGGATAAAATAATATTGAAGCGTGCAGCAAACGAAACATATAAGGGTAAGGGATTAGAATGCGGTAGTTTGCACGGCAGTGTGAGACAAAGTGCTCGATAAAATAATAGCGGACCGAATTTAGGGCATAGCAGAGCATTGACAAGCTCGCTTGATCAGTGCTCTGCTGCGTCATACTGGATAGAAGGGCAATCAGACATGAATTCTTTAAATGACAGATTCTATATGAATTTTTTTGGAAGCTTCAGCAAGGCTGAGGCGGTATTTGACAGCTGGAAGTATGCAAAGAAAATCGAAAGCACGGACGAATATGTGAGATATGCAGTAGATACTACTGCTTTTACAAAAGAAACTTATGACGAAGATGATTATTATATGGATGCTTTTGAAATCTTTTATTATCTTCTCGAACCAGGACAAAAGCCAGATCCTGATATGGAACGTCTTCCAAGATGGAATAAGGATATGTATCATTGGGATGGTTCGGACGAGACATGGGAATATTGCATGATTGGATCATCTCCAAAGGAAGCAGAGGAATTATATGAGGATTTTATGCCTGATATTGATGTAATGTTTGACAATGCATGCGTATTGCGTTTCGTTGATTATGATTCATGTGTCACATATTTAAAGGCTGCAGCGATGGGATATCGTGGAGACCACCAAAATGACAGATATGCTCACGAGAATATCGCATTTCATTTTGAGACAGGTTCACCATTGTCATTTAAGGTGGTAAGCATTGAGGGGTTAGGTCTTACCACTGAATCATGTGAAAGTGGTTACTTGCAGTATGAAGAGGAATATGTAGCTTCTGAAAATATTGCTATATATGCTTTTGGGAAAAGTCCAGAGGAAGTTTCTTCTCTCGTGGAAAATGCAAGAAGTTTCTGCAAGGGAGCAAATGTTGGGAGCCTTGTGACTTCAAATGATGTCCCAGAGGCCTTTGCGGCTGTATTTATTCCCGTATATGACGATGGGGTGCATATAGTAAATACTCTTCATCATGTTCAGAATAATTATAATGTTGAAGAAGGATTTGTCCTTGAAGAATATCCTGCAGGGATTCATATTGTAGAAGTGGACGGAAAGTATGGCATATTTGATGCTCTTGGAGGACATTGGATTTATCCGCACGAGGTCGATGGCGTAGAATTGATGAATGGAATAGATGATGGTTATCTTGTAGTTGTTCAGGATGGTAAGAGGGGCCTTATCAGAATCATGGGCGACAGCAAGCTTCACAGAATAGTAGCGGCATTGCTGGTAGAGTGTGATTATGAAAAGATAGAAAATATCGATGGTGAAATTATCTGCAGCAGGAAAGTAAACTCTTATATTTATGACAAAGAAACTGATTTACTTCACAAGATAGAGCGCAGATGACAAAATACCTCCGGTGAGATAAAAAAGGGAATGGGCTAAAGAAATAGATAGAAAACTCATGCAGCCAGCATGTGATTTGCTGGCTGCATGAGTTTTTCTAGTTGCCTGAGTTTTGCTGGCTGCATGAGTTTTTCTAGTTGCCTGAGTTTTGCTGGCTGCATGAATTTTTCTAGCCGCCTGAGTTTTGCTGACTGCATGGGTTTTTCTAGCCGCCTGAGTTTTGCTGGCTGCATGAATTTTTCTAGCCGCCTGAGTTTTTTGTGTCTTAGATTATTTTTGAATATTTTATGCAGCATGTGAGATGACAATTCGCTGATCATAGTCGAGGAATCTTGCCACGAGTGTGGCAGCTTCAGATCTTTTTATGTATGATGTCGGATCATAACGATAGTTGTCCTTGCCATTCGCTATTCCTTTAAGGTAAAGATCCCAGATTTCATTGCCATACTTAGTGTCAAGCGTCACATCAGGAATATTTGCCAGTGCAAAGTCACCATTGACAAAATATGGATAATTCATATCAGCTCTCGAGAAAAGATATGCCATCTGTGCTCTTGTCGCAGGCTTTGAATAATCGAAGTCGGATTTATTTTCAATAATGCCAACCTCAACACAGAAATTCACATATGTATCATACCAATGCGTGCCTGTATTTTGATCAAAGAATGCGGGCTCCTCAAGCTTATATTCATAGAGAACTGCAGCTATCTTTGCAGCCTCTGAAAGCTTCATCGTAGCATCCGGGTCGAATTTTCCAGAGTCCTTGCCATTCAGAATACCCAAATTATATGATTCCATCACGCTGCGGCAGTACCAAGAGTCATTTGACACGTCAGAGAATACTGAAAAGACTGGCATATCGGCAGGAACAAGTGTGGTTCCACATCTCGTGCAGAAGTCATAATTCTCTCCCTTTATAGTTTTTTTGACTATAGAATGATCCTTAGTAAAGCTGAAATCATAGTCTTTCTTTGCATTACTAATCAATTCTTTTGCGTAATCTAAATCAAAGAGACATGGGAGGGTAAATGAGATGTGAGAAGTGCCTGACAAGCATCCGTCTGCCATATCTATACCAAGTGTTTCCAGATATATTTGGCTAAGGTTCTTACAATCAGCAAAAGCAGATTCGCCAATTTCCATAATCGTTGAAGGAATCTTGACACTAGTAATTTTCGAATTGAAAAATGCAAAAGGATTGATATATTCTATTCCTTTATCGATTATGACTGTATCGATCTCATCATATGAAAAAGCAAAGCTTCCGATAGTATGAATCGATGTCCCGTTGATATCTGCAGGGATTTCAATTGTTTTCGAAGAACCTGCATAACCAGTTACTACACCATTGTCATTGTATACAATTCCATTGTATGTATGCTCTCTTGCATCGTTGGCATATGCTGCCGATGTCGCGACCGCCAAAAGTGAAAAAGTCAAAATGAATGATGTGATGACAGCTAATAATTTTTTCATAAAAAACTCCTTTCAAACTTTAAAAATCATTTTGTGCAAAGACGAAATGTTACTTATCGTTAACTAAAAAGAAATGCCACTCAGTACGGTCAATAATTTAGCAGGAATCCACAGCCTTCTTCAGTCTTTGAAGAGCTTTTTCCAGCATAGGACGAGGGCAGGCGACATTGAATCTCATAAATCCTGCGCCCTCAGGACCAAATTGAGAACCATCATCAAGAAGAAGACCGCAATCATTTTTTAAAAAGTCTCTAAGAATGACAAGATCGTGCTCGACGTCGATACTCTCGCTGCCTGGAAGCTGCCGAGCGTGAGAGCTGCTGCCTTTGTTCGAAATGCTGCTTGAGGTGCTCGTGACCTGCCAGGCATTGCGGCTGCGTTTTCTTAGCAAAGGAATAAGACTGCGCATATCTGTCCACACAAGATATGTACTCTCAGGACGTATCATATGAATGCAAGGAAGATTTTCTTTTAAGAATGATTCCATATATCTTATATTTTCATAAATGTAATGACGTACGTCAGTTAGCCAATTAAGCCCATTTGAATATGCTGCACGGCATGCTGCCGTTCCCATTATATTCACATAAAGGCCGAGACTGTTCATTTTGGCAGCAAATTTACGGAAGATTGTGCGGTTTGCAATAATAATATTTGCACAGCAAAGTCCAGCAAGATTAAATGTCTTGCTCGGTGATGTACAGATTATGCAATTGTCTAGAGCTTCCTTTCCAAGTGTTCCAAATGATGTATGAGAATGTCCAGGCCAAGCAAAATCGCAATGTATCTCGTCAGAGACGACTAATGTGCCATGCTTGAGGCATATAGCATTTATCCTCTCGAGCTCTGTGCGAGACCAAGCACGTCCTAAAGGGTTGTGGGGGTTGCACAGTATATAG
>CAVJDC010000056.1:0-11254 GCA_963648085.1 Anaerovoracaceae bacterium | reverse complement strand
TCGAAGAGCTTTGTATACACGCATCGAAAGAGCTTCATATAGACCCATCGAAGAGCTTTGTATACACGCATCGAAAGAGCTTCATATAGACCCATCGAAGAGTCACATATTCATCTATCGAAGAGCTTTGTATACACGTATCGAAGAGCTGCATATTCACAGCAAAACAAACGGCTGAGAGCTTACTCGGCCATCGCTCTCCACAGGAAGGTCACGATTTGAGCACGAGTGCAGTCGCTATCCGGGCTGAATGTGTCTGAGCTGGTGCCTTCAGTGACACCTTCAGTCGCTGCCCACTTGACTGCATTGGCATAATAGGCGCTGTCCGCCACATCGCCAAACTCAGTGCCGCTGCCGCTGACCGCAGGACTGCCGGAGGTGCGGTAGAGGAAGGTTACGGCCTGTGCTCTTGTGCAGGTATCGTTCGGACTAAACGTGGTTTCGCTCGTGCCCTTGGTGATGCCCTCGCTCAGCGCCCAGCGAATCGCCTCCGTATAGTAGGCGTCTGCGGGGACGTCCTCCATCGTCATTGCATAATTTACCGCGGGACTTCCCGCCGCACGCCACAGGAACGTCACAATCTGCGCACGGGTGCAAGGCGAGTTCGGGCTGAAGTGTGAATCATCCGTACCGGACGTGATGCCCTTCTCTGCCGCCCAAAGCACTGCGTCATAGAAGTAGTGCTGTGCGTTCACATCCACGAAGTAATTGAGCATCGTGTTGTCCTCCATGAAGGTAGCCTTGACCTCGACCTTGCCGGAGGGCATCTTAAATCTGTACTTCTCGCCGGCCTCCACGATGGTAAGATCAAGTTCCTTGCCGTTCCGATCGGTGACGGTCAGCGTCTTCAGTGTCCAACCCGTGTCGGGACCGACGGTGATAGTCACGGTGTCACCGCGCTTGGCATAGCGATGGCTGACATTTACCGTACCGTTCTCCGTCTTTAGTGTTGTGATGGAGTACGTGGGCGCGGAGAAATCGGAATGGTTGCCGATGTAACTCCAGTGAGCATACAAGGTAGTATTTTCCTCATAGACCATCTCGGCTGTGATTTTCGTGCCGCCGGTCTTTTCGGTAAACCAGCCGTCAAAACGGTAGTTGCCGCTGCGAATAGGGGTGGGAAGATCGTCCAAAACGCCGTAAACCGCTATCTTCAATGTATCTTCTGCATTCACCGCTCCGCCATTTGCGTCAAACCGGACTGTATAAGAATAGCCTCCAATATCCGCCCGGATGGTATCGGACTCAGAAGTATCTGCATCAGTTATGTTTCCGCTATTGGTGCAGTCTGTCACATCGGCGTTTTTTCCTGTGCCAAGAACACCACCAACATAGGTCGTGCCAGTCACAGTGCCGCTATTCTCGCACTTTTCGATGCGAACAACGTTACCTTCTTCTTCAAAATAGGCACTATCAACCGCAAAGCCTGCGATTCCGCCAACAAACGATCCATAAACATTGATTGCATAAGGCACTCCGTCAACAAGGCGAACCGTCGGTTCTGCTTCGGACCATTGGAAGCTGCAGGTCACAGTGCCACTGTTGATGCAATCCGAGATCAGGCTATCTTTATTATATGAGTAAACGGGCAGACTGTCGCAATCCCCCTCTACATGGGTGGTATCCCGTGGATTATAAATGGATCCAACAATCCCACCAATGTTGCACGGATAGACGGTCGTGTCATTTGAGCTATACGGGTTACCCGTTACAGAACCGGAATTAGTACAACTCAGAATCTGCGTGCCGTAATAGGCGTAGCCTGCAATACCTCCAACACCGATAGTGCCCGTAATGGTGTTTTCGTTTTCACAGGTTTCAATGCTTGCGTTCTGTGCATATCCTACGATGCCTCCCGTGCCCGCTTCAATACTGGAAACAACGCCAGTGTTTTTGCAATTCTTCACAATCGCGCGATAATCGGCATTATCACTGACCAGACGACCAACAACGCCTCCAGTACATTCATAGTTTGCTTCGGTGGTACAGGTGATCGTTCCATTATTGGTGCAGTCATTGATCAAAACAGCGTCATCTTGTGAACATGCTTTCGCAGAGAGGGTCGCAACACCCGCAATGCCGCCCAGTTTATATCTGGCTGGATCACTGCCGCTTATCAGCAAATATACGTACGCGTTGTTCTCACAATTCTGAACATGGCTGTCCTGTGAGCATCCGACGATTCCGCCAACCGACTCACTTCCGCGTATACCCCAACCATAATTTTCGATAGGCTTATCACTGTTTACCGTACAGTTTGTGATCGTGCTGTTTACTGCTTCACCCGCAATACCGCCAACATTTGTATCTCCACAAATTAAAACACTATTTAGCGTTACATTGCAGATTATAGCGTCCTGGATACACCCAAAGAGGCCTTGATTATTGTTGGTACTGCTGATGAGGCCTTGATTATTGTCGGTACTGCTGATGCAGAGGTTACTGATTGAATGATTGTCACCGTTAAATTTTCCTTGAAACGGCGCAGCAGAAGTTCCAATAGGTGTCCATTCTTTAAGGTCAAGGTCGATAGGATTCGCAAGAGTGATTGTCTTTCCAACGAAGCTATCCTGCACTTCGCCTGTACCATTGACAATTTGAGCAAGACCAGCCAGCTCTGCCGCAGTTCCGATGGAAAAACTGCTCTCATTGGTATTATACCATGTTATGTCCGCACTGTCGTCCAATGAGCCATTGCCCTCCGCCAGCGCCACTGTGGACAGCAGCGAGAGCACCAGCGTAAAGCTAAGTAGAATACTTAGTAGTCGTTTTTTCATGTTCGTTTTCCTCCTTTGATTTTAGATTACAGGTTTTGTCAGCTTGGACCTTCCATCGACAACAGAAGTGACGAAAGGAATGATTGTTATCCGTTCAGGCAATGCCTGACGGTGGTCTTTGCATCACCATAGGGCATCACCGCCTTCTATAAAAACGCAAAAAGCCGAAGACAAGGCGCAAGAATCCTTGTCTTCGGCAATAAAGCTTTCAAAATATTTATGTTGTCTGGCTTGACAGATCGGAAAAAGGGCGTTATGCTCCCACAAAGCAAAGCAAAGCAAAGCAAAGCAAAGCAGAGAAGAGCAGAGCAGAGCGGAGCAGAGCAGAAGGCATTATTGTACGGTTCTTTGTCATTGTCAAGCCCCCCTTTCGCCACGATAATTAATTTCAGTATACTGGATTTCGAGCATCCGCGCAAGACAAAACAAACAGACACTACATATAGCGTCCGCGCAAGACAAAACAAACAGACACTACATATAGTGAGAGTATTACATATGATATCCTACAGTTTGTGCTTTTCTAAAATTTGGAAGCTCCACAAATACAAATGATACAGATATAATCACACAATGCGTATCAAAATGTATCATGACAATTATGTTACAGCTCCTTTAACATTCCTGTAAATGTTGAAATATCAACGCAAAATGACATAATTAACATAGTTAAGTACACGTTGACTTTTTGAGCAAAAAGTAGTACAATTTATTTGAAATTTGATTGGAGAGACGTATGTGAGAAATGTTTCTCACTGCGATGCGAAGTCTTTTTTTTGTCATGATTAAGGCATCGCATTTTGGAATAACTGTGTTAAATTTTGAAAATTATCGAATTAGATAAACCGACACAGAATGAGTTGAAGTGAAGTGACACGAAACAAATCGGAGGTAAGTTCCAATGATAAAGAAAGTGACCAGCATTCTTCTCAGCCTATGCTTGGTATTGTCAATAGTATCTTTTGGCACATCGGCAGCGTATGCATCCACTACATCAAGTGGTGAGACAGTTTATGTTTTGCAGGACGGGAGAGGAAAGTGCACACTTGCTTCTGCTGTTATGATGGTTAGAAAGACAGCCATCAATCAGGGAGCAACCGACTGGCAGTCCATTACTCAGTCTTCCATGAAATCGGCAGCATGGATCGAAGGACAGGGACTCAGACATTCATTTTCATTTAGAGGTATCACAGTTTCATACAAGGATATGGCAGCTGGAGACAAGAAGTCTCAGCTCATAAGCCTTCTTAAGGCACATCCGGAAGGAATTGAGATATATCTTAGATCCGTACCGCATGCAGTCCTTCTGACAAGATATGATGCGTCTACAGGTATTTTTTATTGTGCAGACCCAGCATTGTCAGTATATGAGATGCAGCTTGACAAGTCTTGGCTCAGAAAGGTTAAGACAAATGCTACTCAGGCAGATATTATAAATGCGATTGATTGCTATTGGTATGTTGCATCAGCTGCTTATACTGGCTCGAAGTCAGCGACTCCTGTTTCAGTGACGCCAGCTGTGTCAGGCTCGACATCGACTTCATCAAGCACAACAACACCAGCCACATCAGGCTCGGTATCTTCTGTAGGCAGCACTGCTGTATCGTCAAATACAGCGACTGTCGATGATGAATCGATTAGCGCAGATGCTGTGACATCTTCACCTGTCATACAGCTATCAAAGGTAAAATCATATGTTGCTACTACATTTAAGGATGTACCATCATATGCATGGTATGCATCATATGTAAAGACATCATTTGAGCTTGGTCTTATGGGAGGCACACTCGGATATTACAATCCTGATGGTTATATGACGCTTGCTCAGGCTATTACTATTGCGGCTCGCATACACAATTCATATAATGGAAATGCTGCTGCATTTACAGCTTCTGAAGGACAAGAATGGCATCAGCCATATATCACATATGCATATCAGTATGGCATTATAGATGATAGCTACAAGAGCAAGAATATGACAGCAAATGCATCAAGACTTGAATTTGCCGAGATTCTCACGAATTCACTTCCTGATAGTGTATATCCGGAGCTGAATAATGTAGCTACAGGATCTATTTCAGATGTATCTTCTACAAGTGCTGCAGGCAAGGCTATATATAAGCTTTACAGAGCTGGTGTTCTCACAGGATCAGAGGACGGTAAGTTCCATCCGGCAGATCCTATCACAAGAGCTGCAGCATCAGCTATAGTAGCAAGAATAGCAGACAGCACACAGAGAGTGGCAAGCTAGTATCTTGGCAAGATGGCATGATAGTAAGCTAGTTATTGATTATTTTAATACCCGATTGCTTTAGCGATCGGGTATTTTTGTGGCCCAAATGCAATAAATCATTAGTCCAATTTGTAGGCTGTTGTGAGTTATCATTTAAGAAAAAGTGAAGGAATATTTTGAGAGTGATTTTCAAGGATGTTACTTGACTATTTTTTGTCATGTTGTATTATGAAAAATAGCGAATATGGAGAATATCTGGCACCGTTGTAAATCACGCAGCAGGCAACTATGCAGGCATCTAAGGCTTCTAGCGTCCGCTATGCAGGCTTTCAGCGTATTTCTAGCGTCCGCTGTGCAGGCTTCTAAGGCTTCTAGCGTCCGCTGTGCAGGCTTTCAGCGTATTTCCAGCGTCCGCTGTGCAGGCTTCTAAGGCTTCTAGCGTCCGCTATGCAGGCTTTCAGCGTTCTGCTGCTTTTTATAAAGAGTGACGAAAGAAATTGGATTTTTAGGATGGAGTTTAATGGATACAAGGAGTTTTCAATGATAGATCTTTATGGAAGAAAGATAACTTATATGCGTCTTTCGGTGACGGAGCGGTGCAATCTGCGCTGCCGCTATTGCATGCCCGAGGAAGGGATTTGCAAAAAATCGCACAAAAATATGCTGACACAAGAAGAGATAGTGCAGGCAGTACGTGCTGCTGCAAATCTTGGAATTAGTAAGCTCCGCATCACAGGAGGCGAGCCTCTCGTGAAGAAAAATATTGTTGAAATCTGCAAGAGCTGTGCGGACGTTCCGGGTATTCGAGAGGTGTGCATTACTACAAATGGCATTCTGCTTCCTAAGTATGCAGGTGACTTGAAGGCCGCAGGTGTAAAACGCATCAATCTAAGCCTAGACACACTAAATCCTGACAAATATGCTTATATTACAAGATGGGGCAGGCTTGAAGACGCTTTAGCTGGTCTTCGTTCAGCACTTGATGCGGGATTTGAAAAGATTAAGATAAATGCCGTACTTATCGGCGGCTTCAATGACGATGAAATTTCAGATTTGGCGATGCTGACAAAGAAATATCCTGTCGATGTACGTTTTATAGAATTTATGCCTATGCAGGATCATGATGAATTTGGACAGGCAGCATTTTTGCCTGTAAATAATGTACTAAAGGTACTTCCTGAGGCGGAGCCTGTTTCAGACGACGGCGGTGTGGCAAGCCTGTATAGACTTCCCGATGCATTGGGAAATATCGGTCTTATAAGTCCTGTAAGCAATCACTTTTGCACAAGCTGCAATCGACTGCGGCTTACTGCGGATGGAAAAATCAAGCCATGTCTTCACTCAAATGATGAGATTTCGATAAAGGGCTTAGATTATGATTTCATGCTCGATTCGTTTGAGCATGCGATTTTAGCCAAACCTGCGCGCCATGCCGAGCTTTCTTTGCAGCAGCGCAGCGAGGCTGGACGAAATATGAACCAGATTGGAGGATAAATATGGCAGATTTTACACATTTTAATGAAGAAGGAAGAGCAAAAATGGTGGACGTTGGTGACAAACCAGTATCCACACGCACTGCTATTGCTGCAGGACGTGTACTAGTAAATGAAGAAACATTTTCGCTTATAAAAAGCGGGGGCATGAAAAAGGGTGATGTACTCACTGTCGCTCAGATTGCAGGTGTAATGGGTGCGAAGCGCACACCGGACATTATTCCCATGTGTCATCCGATTTTGCTCAGTGGTATCAACCTAAAGCTTTGGCTAGATGAGGAACGCTGCAGCGTGGAGATTGAAGCAAGCGTATCGTGTGGGGGACAGACTGGCGTTGAAATGGAAGCATTGACAGCAGTATCTACTGCTGCACTTACGGTATATGATATGTGCAAGGCTGTTCAGAAGGATATGTGTATCACAGATATTAGATTACTTCGCAAAACAGGCGGAGTTCACGGGGATTTTACCAGAGAGTAATGTGCTGCAAACATGCTCTGGCCAGCTGCCCTTGCCTCTGCAGGCGATGGATTCCGAGCGAGAATAAAATACTAAAATCGCAAAGCAAGTGCAGTAAAATCGCAGCTTGAGAAGTGTACAGAAGATACTGAGCGTAAAGCGTGGAAATTGTAAATCAAAAGCGGCAAAGGAACCGCCTGAGAAATAGACAGCAATTGCAATAACAAGAAAACAAATAAAGTGTAAAAAATATCGAAACAGTATTATTTTTTATGAAGGAAAAAGGAAGGGAAAAAATGATCATGAAAAAAGAAAGTCCATCTATGGATGCATGGCTAAAGGAAGCAAAGCTTGACGAAAGTGCAAGCAAGATTGGAATGTATCTGGTACACAATGGTATCGTTCGCGAATCTGCTAAGGCGAAGGTACGCCAAGGCGCAGAAGACACTAAGCCTGTTACAGGTTTATTCTTCTCTTACGACAAGGAAAAGGTCGATGCTGCTATTGCGGAAGCATACAAGATGGAAGGCATTTATTATCTCAAGGTTTGGCTAAACGAAGGTAATCTCACTGTTGGCGATGATATCATGTATGTGATGGTCGGCGGCGACATTCGTCCGCATGTTATCGATGCTCTGCAGGCTTTAGTGGGCAAAATTAAAAATGAATGTGTTGTAGAGACAGAACTTTACGATTAAAATTTGTGATGCATTGGTGATGCATAAAAAAAGGCGGTGTGGAAATGGACATAAATAAGAAAAAAATGTATGACAAATCAGGACCGATTGTAGCGAACAATTTAAAAAAGCATTATTTCGACGCCTATTATGTTTCAAGTGCAGATGAAGCTGCACAAAAGGTTCTTGAGCTTATCCCCAAAACAGATGTTGTTTCATGGGGAGGCTCTATGACGATTGACGAGCTCGGAATAAAAGAAAAGCTTCTTAATCGCGGAAATCCTCTTATCGACAGAGACACAGCAAAGAACCCAGAGGAAAGAATGGGAATGCTAAAGCAGGCACTCACATGTGATACATTCCTTATGAGCTCAAATGCTGTAAGTGTTGACGGACAGCTTGTAAATATAGATGGTACAGGAAATCGCCTTGCTGCTATGGTTTTCGGTCCAGATAGCGTGGTTGTCGTTGCAGGCATGAATAAAGTTGTCCCCACTGCAGATGATGCGATGAAGAGGGCAAGAAGTGTCGCAGCTCCTATGAATGGTCAGCGTTTTGAAATAGACACACCGTGTAATCACACAGGTCAATGTGCAGACTGCACATCACCTCAGAGTATATGTACATATCTTCTGACAACTAGAATCAGCAAGCCAGCAGGAAGAATCAAGGTCATTCTCGTTGGTGAAGATCTGGGAATGTAGCGAAAGCGTAATCAGCAACCGTCAAAGATCTGGGAATGTAGCGAAAGCGTAATCAGCAACCGTCAAAGTTCTGGGAATGTAACGAAAGCGGGAGCATCGACCGTCGAAAACCTGGGAGCGTAACAGATACCAGAAGAATCGAAAAGATAAAATATATGTACAAACCCTCGGAAGTCTAGAGATCACTAGACTTCCGAGGGTCTTTTCTAGATGACATACTAATGGTTTTCGGTGTTAATTTCAGTGTTGCGTTCAGTGTTAATTTCGGTACTGCCTTCAGTGTTACTTTCAGTGCTGCGTTCAGTGTTAATTTCGGTACTGCCTTCAGTGTTACTTTCAGTGCTGCGTTCAGTGTTAATTTCGGTACTGCCTTCAGTGTTACTTTCAGTGCTGCGTTCAGTGTTAATTTCGGTACTGCCTTCAGTGTTACTTTCAGTGCTGCGTTCAGTGTTAATTTCGGTACTGCCTTCAGTGTTACTTTCAGTGCTGCGTTCAGTGTTAATTTCGGTACTGCCTTCAGTGTTACTTTCAGTGCAGCTTTCAGTGTTAATTTCGGTGCAGCTTTCAGTGCAGCTTTCAGTGTTAATTTCGGTGCAGCCTTCAGTGCAGCTTTCAGTGTTAATTTCGGTGCTGCGTTCAGTGTTGCTTTCAGTGCTGCTTTCTGTGTTACTTTCTGTTGTGCATTCTGACGGAGTACTTTCTTGTATGTCTATGGATCTCGTATCAAAATTCAGCGTGACATTTATGATATTTTCACCATTATCTGGAGCTGTGGAGCGGAAATTTCCGCTTGCACCAGAGTAGAAGACAGCAACTGTTGTGTGCAGATAAGTGTAAAACCATACATAATATGCAGCGATAAGGGCAAATAACGCCAGTGATACAAGAATCAGCGATATCTTGAGCACAATAGATCCGCACGAGAATGCACAGGATGCACATATGTAAAGTAATACATTTGGAATGCACAGCAGGAGAAACCATGGTATGAAAGAAAGTGTGAGACATATATAGTTGACATTTTTTCCTCTCATCATTGTAATGCTGTAGCTTATGACATCACGCACACGCATGCCTGGATTGTCTGCAAGTATGAAATAAACCATTTCATAGCGAGTAAGAAATATAATCATTAAAATAACGCACGCTAAATAAACAATATATCCTATCACCATGAAAAATGAACTCTTGGAAAGTTCTGCGATGCTGAGAAAAAGTGTACCTGGAAGAAGAAAAAGTACACTCCACAGAATTGTAAAAATCCGCACTAGAAGTGATACCAGGAATGAAGGCAAAGTTCTGTTGAATCCTGAAAATGCCGAAGCTGTTTCTATCTTCTTTCCCCTTAAAATGCCGAGTGAGATTTCGCATATCGAAAGTGTTATCGCACCAGTAAATATGAAAGAAAAAATTGACAACAGGCTTGAGATATTCGAAAGAATTGCAAGTGATCTGCCCGTAAGAGCAAATGATGACAAAGCATATGAAATATCAATAAGTGCATCAGGCAGATTAAACGATTGGCTGTAATTTTCAATCATTGCGGAAGCTGTTGCTGCATCATAAATAGTCGAAACAGCAGCTGGTATAATTGACATAGCAATAATAATAAGAACAGGCAATGCAGCTTTTCTCCATTTTCCCTGCATCTTAAGTCTGGCCATGCGTTTCATTTCGCGTATGGAAAATATAGGAATGGGATTGTTTTGCTGTGTCTGAAACGGATGAAAATAATTGCTGCCGAAATTATTGCCGTAGCCGTTGCTGCTGCCGCGACCATTATTGAAATTATTGCCGTAGCCGTTGCCGTAGCCGTTGTCGAAGCTGTTATAGCGGTTGTTATCGGAGTTATTGCCGAAATTATTGCCGTAGCCGTTGTCAGAGTTGTTATCGCAGTTATTATCGTTTTCATTATTATAGTAGTTGTTCATATTTGTCAGATTCACCTCCTAGTGAGTAAATATGCAGTACTGCTCCTATTCAATAAATATGCTGTATAGCTAAAGCTTTAAATTCTTACATGATCTCATCGAGCTTGATATCCTCACCTTCAATGACAGGATCGTATCTGTCTACAAAGCCTTCAGAATAAGGATCGATAGGTTTGTTTCTGAACTCATCTGGATCATAATTTTCTGGATCAAAATCGTCAGGAAGATCGTCAGGCAGTTCGAAATCGTCAAGACCATCAAAATCATCGAAGTTATCAAAGCTGCCAAAATTATCGGGGCTGTCATAATCATCTAAAAAATCGTGATGCCTGCCAGAATGGTCATAATAGTCCGAATCATACGAATCATACGAATCGTTCGAATCGTCGGAATCATAATCACTGAATCGATAGCTGTCTTCCTTAAGCTCTCCAATCAAGTCTGCAATATACTCATCTGGAACAGGCGGCATGGCGCTCGCAAAGTCATAATTGAACTTTCTCCCAGTAAGCTTCTCTTCACGATAAAGCATAAGAGCGTGACAAGGACTTAGTTTTTTTATGTCGCCATTTTTTTCATCGGTACATTTTATAATATCAGGCATTACATACCAGCAGCGGAAAGTATAAAGCTCGTCTGCCAAAAAAGAAAAAGCTCTGCTGCTGCCTGGAATCATCAGCTCGGTGAGTGTATCACGTATAGTATTTATGGAAGCATAAAGGTCAGTATTGTCATCAGGAATCCCCAGAATCATATCTTCAAAGAAAGATTTAGATACATCCCTCAAAGCTTCTATACCAAGCTCTGATAAAATTTCGGCAAAAGTATCGGAATCGATATCTTCTTCCATCTCCATGAATTCAACAAAATGTTCAAAATATTTAAAATCTTCAGCTGATTCGACACCAAGCGAATCATATATCTCATCTATAGTCATATATCTTTTCATTTCTCTTCTCACTTCCCATCGTCGCAGCAAG